>JBEKZK010000664.1:0-3575 GCA_049509935.1 Xanthobacteraceae bacterium
GTAGAATGTACCCCAAATGACCTCATTGGGCTTTGTCGGCGAATTCCTTATGGCGGCCGTCAGGCTGGAAAGGTCATGGCAGATCATTTTCGGTCTGCCCGAGGTGCCGGATGTGAGAAGAACCCATTCGGTTCGATATTGATCGGCAACCACGGTCCCGTTTCGGACGGCAGCACTGCAGGTCACGTGCACAGGAACCGAAGCGGTGGCCGGCCTCGGAGTGTCGGAATCCGATACCACAGCGTCGATCGCCGCAGTCTGGATAATTGTCTCCAGGTGCTGTTCTGGCACCCCGGGCGGACATACGACCAGCCGCCGTGCAACACCATCCAGCGCGATCAGCGCCACCGCTGTCTCCAGCTGATCACGGGTTGCCACGAGGACGGAGCGACCCGAGAGCTCTCCCGGCGGGCACCGGAGGCCGGTACCGGTCAGGAGATCGCTCAGGCAGACTTCGTCGTTGCGACCCCAAAGAAAGCGGCGCGGGCAATCGACGGCGTTACCCAGCAACTCCCGAAGCGATCCCGAGCGACTTGGCGGCATTGTCGTAAAACCTGATGAAGTCACCCAAGGTCACCGGATAATATGCGTCTTCGGAGGTCGTGAACGGGTCAAATCCAAAAGTGTCCTCGAGGCGCGCCACGAGAATTGCAAATCCCAGCGAGTCGAGCCCCGACTCCAGCAAGACCAGATCATCGGTGAGCGGGGCAAGTTGCTTCTCCTGCTCTTTTGCGACCTGACGTATCTGCTCCAGAACTTCCAATTTCAGTGACATTGGTCCACCCGTACTGACATCAACCATCTCGTCTAGCTACTATCATACGATCGGATCGGTCAAGCCGGTGCGGCCATTTCAATCCAGATAAGTGAAAAAGAGACTGTCAAACTACAGCGCCACCTCGATCAGGTTGGGCCCGGGCGTCCTCACGCCCGCGGCGAACTGCGCATTGAACTCTTCCATGGTCTCGACGCGGCTCGCCGGCACCCCCATGCCGCGGGACAGCGCCACGAAGTCGAGGTCGGGACGGCCGATGTCGAGCATGTCCAGCGCCTTGCGCCCCACATTCCGGGCGCCGACGTTGGCGAGCTCGTGGCGCAGCACCGCATAGGAGCGGTTGGCGAAGATCACCGTCGTCACGTCGAGGCTCTCGCGCGCCTGCGTCCATAGCGCCTGGACCGTGTACATCGCGCTGCCGTCGCCCTCCAGGGTGATCACCCGACGGTCCGGGCAGGCGATCGCCGCGCCGGTGGCAAGCGGCATGGCGAAGCCGATCGAGCCGCCCATGTTCTGCACCCAGTCGTGCGGCCGGCTGCTGCGCGTCGGCGCGAAGAAGCCGCGCCCCGTGGTGATCGCCTCGTCGATGATGACGGCGTTGTCGGGAATGAGCGCGCCGATCGACAGGCCGAGCGATTCCGGCGTGATCTTCCCGGTTGCCGGCTGCGGCAGGGCGTCGGCGGCGAGCAGCGGATCGACGCCGCGCGCGCCGAGCTCGTCGGCGAGCCACTCCAGGGCATGCACCAGGTCCTCTTCGGGCCGCGCCAGGACGTGAATCTCGGCGCCCTCGGGCGACAGCAGGCTCGGTTTGCCCGGATAGGCGAAGAACGCGACCGGCGGCTTGGCGCCGACCAGAATGAAATGGCGAAAGCCTTTCAGCGAAGCGAGCGCCTGGTCGATCGGGTAGGGAATGCGCTCGGCCGGCACCCGTCCGGCGCCGCGCTCCATGCGGGCGTTGAAGGTCTGCCCCATCACCCTGGCGCCGGTCCTCGCTGCGATGCGGCCGGCGAGATCGAGCCCGTTGTGGCGCAGCGCGCGGCCGGCCAGCAGGATGAGGGCGGGCTCGCCCGAGCGCAGCGCGCGCACCGCCTCGGCCACGGCGTCCGCCCCGATCCTGACGGGTTTGCCGCGCTCCGCCACCGTGGCGGCGCCGTCGGACTCGTTCCAGGCCGTATCGGCCGGCAGGATCAGGGTTGCGATCTGGCCCGGCGGCGTCGTCACGGCGGCAATCGCCGCCGACGCGTCGGCGGCGACCGAGCAGGAGTCCCGCGACGTGCGCAGCCAGCCCGACACCGATCGGGCGACGGTCTCGATGTCGGAGGTCAGCGGCGCGTCGTGACGGCGGTGATAGGTCGCGTGATCTCCGACGATGTTGATGATCGGCGTCGCCGCGCGTTGCGCGTTGTGCAGGTTGGCGAGCCCGTTGCCGAGACCGGGCCCGAGATGCAGCAGGGTCGCGGCCGGCTTGTCGGCCATCCGGGCATAGCCGTCGGCCGCCCCGGTGACGACGCCCTCGAACAGGCCGAGCACGCAACGCATGCCGTCGACGCGATCGAGCGCGGCGACGAAATGCATCTCCGAGGTGCCCGGATTGGTGAAGCAGACGTCGACCTTGCCGGCAACCAGTGTGCGCACCAGGCTTTCAGCGCCATTCACGAGCATCTCCTCAGCTGTTCAGCCTTCCGATAGCCGAGCCGCAACGATTTGGCCAGGGCGCGATCGCGGCAGGACATCAAACAGCAAAATAGGATGAATGCGGCCGCCGGCAAAACGAGAATGGTCGCCGGCAATACGGTCGTCGTGCCGCGGAAAGCTCGATCGTCGGCGCGCAGGTGCTTTCGGGTGCCATTACGTCAATCCTCTCCGCGTCGTCACGGCGCAAACGTGCGGACCGATCGGTCATGCACCGGCCGGTCGCGGGCGACGGCAGCTCTGCAGCAGATAGGCGTTGAGCCGCGCCGTCTCCTTGTCGACGTCGAACTCATCGACCACCTTCTGCCGCCCCAGCTGCGCGACGCGGAGCCGGAACGGATGATCCCGGATCATCCTGGCGATCGCCTCGGCGAGCGCCTGCGGATCGGAGGGCCGGACGAGCAGACCGGTCCGGCCGTCCTCGATGAGCTCGCTGGTGCCGGCGACGTTCGTCGCGATGACCGGCACTCCCACGGCCATGGCCTCCATTGCGGATACCGGGATGCCCTCGACGAAGCTGGACAGCAGGAACAGGTCCGCGGCCTGCAGCTCGTCGGCGACCTCCTGTTCGCTCAGGTTGCCGAGAAACCGTACATGATCGGCGATTCCCAGCTCGCGTGACAGGTCCTCGAGGTGCTGCCGGCTGGGGCCGTCTCCGGCAAGCCGCAGCTCGAGCGGAAATCCCTCGTCGTGCAGAATCTTCACGGCCTGCAGGCTGAACAGATGCCCTTTCTCGGGGGACAGGCGCGCCGCGCAGAACAACCGCTCGACCCGATCCCGTGGAGCGCGGAACCGGTATCGATCGATGGTCAGGCCGCAATGCACGATCTTGAACGAAGTCGGATCCTCGCAGGCCGAGAACATCATCAGCTGGCTGCGGCAGAAGTAGCTGATCGATCTCGTGAACTGCGCCGCCAGGACTTTTTCCTTCACCCGCGAGCCTTCGGCATCGAAGAAAACCGGCCATCCATGGAACGTGATGCTGTAGCCGATGCCGGCGAGCCTCGCTGCGAGCATGGTTATTATGCCGCTGTGGTCTCCGATATGGTTGTGCACATGGGTGGCGCGACTGCGCCGCAACAAATCGGCGGCGAGGACGGCCTCGACG
>JBEKZK010000665.1:0-3572 GCA_049509935.1 Xanthobacteraceae bacterium
CCAAGTGATGCGAACTTCGGAATCGGTGCACTAGATCAGAGCAACGCCATGCTGCGCCAGTTGACCCGGTACTGCGTCCGCTACGCCGAACGATACATCCCGAACCCTTATCTCTACGCGGTCATCCTGACCTTCATCACGGTGGCGGCGGCCTGGATCTGGACGCCGAGCGGGCCGGTCAAGATCATCGATTCCTGGTACAACGGCATCTGGGACATCCTGGCCTTCACGCTGCAGATGGCCCTCGTTCTCACGACCGGGGTGACGCTGGCGGACGCGCCGATGGTCAAGCGGCTGCTCAAGGCGCTGGCCTCCCTGCCGACCCGGCAGACCGGCGCCGCGATCACGGTCTTCCTCGCCGCCGCGATCGCCTCGTGGCTCAACTGGGGCTTCGGCCTCGTGGTCGGCGCGATCGTGGCGCGCGAGATCGGCAAGCGCCTGCGCGACGTCGATTTCGGCTTCCTGGTGGCGGCCGCCTACATGGGATTCATGGTCTGGGCCTCGGGCCTGTCGAGCTCGATTGCGCTCGCCACGGCCACGCACGGCAGCGCCCTGAACATCATCGAGAAGGTGACCGGCAAGGTCGCCGGGTTCGACCAGACGATCTTCACCGCCTACAACCTGGTCCCGGTCATCCTCCTGATCATCCTGATCCCGATCACCCTCGCCTTCATCGGTCCGGACGAGAAGGAGATGAAGAAGGTCGATCCGGACGTGCTCATCCAGCAGGACGAGGTCCCGCATCCGGAGACCAGCGAGCGCACCTTCGCGACCGTGCTGGAGAATTCCTGGATCATCACCGTCCTGCTGGTGCTGATGGGCGTGTTCTACGAATGGCATGCGATCGCGACCAGGGGGTTCGCGCTCGACATCAACGGCTTCATCTTCATCGCCCTGATGCTCGGGCTGGCCTTCCACGGACGTCCGATCAACTACGTGCGCTCCTTCGAGCAGGGGGCGCACACGGTCGGCCCGATCCTGCTGCAGTTCCCGCTGTACGGCGGCATCATGGGCATCATGACCGCCACCGGGCTCGCCGCCGTCATCGCCCAGAGCTTCGTCACCTTCTCGACCGCGCGCACGCTGCCGTTCTGGTCGTTCATCGCCTCGAACATCATCACCCTGTTCGTGCCGTCCGGCGGCGGCCACTGGGCGGTGCAGGGCCCCTTCATGGTCCCGGCGGCGGTCAAGCTGCACGTCGATCCGGCGATCACCGCGATGGGGACCGCCATGGGCGAGCAGACCGCGAACATGATCCAGCCGTTCTGGGCCCTGCCGATCCTGGCGATCGCCCGCCTCGGCATCAAGGACATCATGGGCTACTGCGTGATCGCCATGATCATCGGGCTGGTGCTGTACGGCGGATCCCTGCTGGTCTTCGCCTGACGGCGGACCGTGCGGCCCGTCACCCCTCGATGATCCCCTTGACGATGATCCGCCCCGCGTTGCCGAGCTGGGCCGCGAGGTCGCGCATCCCGATCCGGGCGTGGCCGAGGCGCAGGCGGTCGAGCTGCACCAGCTTCGCCTCGTCGAGCGCGAGCGCGATCCGGGCCCACAGAGCATCGAGATTGTAGGGGTCGCGGCCGGGCGGCATCGCCACCGGCACCACGGCATCCGCCGGTACGTCGAGGGCACGGCCGACGGCGTCCATGGCGGCGCGGATCGCCTGGGCTTTCGCGGTCACGGGCGCGGCGACGTCGTACGGCGGCGCCCACTCGGCGGCGGGGCGCAGCTGATCCACATGGGTGAGCGCGAGGAGAACCGGCGGTGGCCGGCGGTCGACCTGAGTGCGCGCCCAGGCGCGCACGGCCTCGAGATGGGTCCGGTCGGGCCCGCGGGCCGGCTGCGTCGCGGCGGCGACCCAGAGGACCAGATCGGCACGCGCCGCCTGCCGCAGCAGCGCCGCGGTTGCGGCGCCGTCGCCGAGCCCAACGGTGTCGACCAGCACCACGGCCGGGCGCCCCTCCAGCACCAGCGGATGCTCGGCGGCGCCGGAGGTGGTCGGCAGCGGCCCGACGGCGCAGCGCACCTCGTGCGCCATCGCGTTGACCAGGCTGGACTTGCCGGCATTGACCTGGCCGGCGAGCAGGATCCGCACGGCCGCGGGCGGCTCGGCCTCGAACCCCTGCCGGTCGCGCTCGCGCGCGGCCCGCACCTCGTCGTCCGACAACGCCAGGCGTCCGGAATAGAGATCGATCGCGGCGCGACCGATCTCGAGCACGATGAGGCGCGTCGCGTAGGCGCGCACCCGGTCGGACAGCGCGTGCTGGGTCTGCTCGGTGAAGAAGTCCTTTGCTTCCTGAAGGACGGCCTGGACCGGGTTGAGCGTGGCGCGGACCGCGCGCCACAGGCCGAAGCCGATGCGCCAGCCCTGCCGCGCCGCCGCGCCGTAGCGGACGCTCTGCCGCCGGACCCACAGCAGGTGGCTGAGCCGCATCGCCCGCACTCCCGGGATATGGCGCAGCGCCTCGCGCCGCACGTCCCGGCACAGTCGCTCGGCGAGCAGCAAGGCTTCCGGCAGCGCGAACTGCGCCCACGGATCACGGGCGTCCGGATGGAACCGGCGGGCGACCGCCTCGACGGTGGCGCAGACCAGCGCCACGGCCGGCTCGGTCTCGGTGAACCACAGCGGCTCGGCGGCATCCGCAATCGCCAGCACCTCCGCCCATGCTTCCTGCCCGGCCGCGTTCCAGCCCGGTGCGGGCGCGGCGAGATCGCCGAGCGCCAGCCGTGCGTCGGCCTTGGCGCGGCGCCGGACCGCGAGCCGGAGCGGCACCGACACCAGCCCGAGGATCGCGGCCGCAGCCGCCCACACCAGGACATGCCCGCCCTGCCACAGCCAGACCAGGCCGAGCGCCAGCAGCGACAGCCAGGGCAGCGCCAGCACCAGCGCCAGGGCTGCCTCACGCCAGTGGCGGCGCAACGTGGCGGCGAATGTCATGAGCCCCCCCGGCGATGCGCGCCGTGCTCGCGGGCCTGGCGCAGCCCCTTCGCCAGCCCTTCGGCGAACGCGCGGCGAACCTCGTCGCCGGGCGCCGTCAGGCCGCGACGCCGATAGCCGAGCCACACGCAGGCAGCCTCGCCCACGCCGACCGTGACCGCGAAGGCGGCGGCCGCGTTGAGCGCTCCGGCCGCCGCGGAGCCGATGACCGGCACCAGCTTGATCATCTCGCGCAAGCCGTAGCGCAGCGCCCACCAGGCGAGCGCGCCGCCGCCGGCTGCCGCGGTGAACTGCGCGAAGGCGCCCGGCGTCCATGCGACCTCGTAGCGGCCGGCCAATCCCCGCAGCACCAGCGCCAGCACCCCGGCAAGCCCGCCGACGCCGACGAGGGGGATCGGAATCGCGCCGGCGCCGGCGGCCGCGGCCCCATAGCCATAGATCAGCGGCCGCGCCCTGGCGCGGATGCGGTCGCTCTCGGCGTCGGCCTGGGCGCGGTGCAGCGCCTCGAACGCGCGCGGCCCGGCGTCCTCGACGACCTCCCACAGCGCCGCGAGCCCGTAGTCCGGCGGCTGGAACCCGTCCTCCGGCATGGTGAGGTCGACCGCCACGAAGCGCGGCCGCGGTCCGCGCA
>JBEKZK010000666.1:0-3569 GCA_049509935.1 Xanthobacteraceae bacterium
CGTGGTGGCGCCGATCGGCCAACAGGGCCATAACGCTCCGGCCGGCTTTCTGGTCGCCGCCGTCAACCCATACCGTCGCCCGGACGAGGCCTATCTGGGCTTCATCAATCTGATCGCCGGCCAGATCGCCTCCGGCCTCGCCAACGCCGACGCGTACGAGGCGGAGCGTCAACGTGCCGAGGCGCTGGCGGAGCTCGATCGCGCCAAGACCACGTTCTTCTCCAACGTCAGTCACGAGTTCCGCACGCCGCTGACTCTCATGTTGAGTCCCCTGGAGGATGTGCTCGCGAGGCCCGATGCCGATCCGCTGTCCGGCCATCGCTCCCTCGTGCACGTCGCCCATCGCAACGGCGTGCGGCTGCTCAAGCTCGTCAACACGCTGCTCGACTTTTCCCGCATCGAGGCCGGACGCGTGCAGGCGAGCTTCGAGCCGGTCGATCTCGCCGGCTTCACGGCGGAGCTCGCCTCCAACTTCCGTTCCGCGATCGAAAGGGCGGGGCTTCGCCTCTTGGTCGACGGCCGGCCGCTGCCGCGGCAGGTCCATGTCGACCGCGACATGTGGGAGAAGATCGTTCTCAATCTCGTCTCCAATGCCTTCAAGTTCACGTTCGACGGCGAGATCGCCGTCGCCGTCGGGCCGTCGGCGGACGGATCCTGCGCCGAGGTCACGGTGCGCGACACCGGAACCGGCATTCCGCCGGACGAGCTGCCGCATCTGTTCGAGCGCTTCCACCGGGTGGACGGCGCGCGCGGGCGCTCGATCGAAGGCAGCGGGATCGGGCTCGCCCTGGTTCAGGAGCTGGTCAGGCTGCACGGCGGCACGATCAGCGTCAGCAGCGAGATCGGACGCGGAAGCGTCTTCCGGGTGGCGGTTCCCTTCGGCACCGCTCACCTGCCGGCGGACCGGGTCGGGCAGAGCGCGGCGCCGCCCGCGACCGCCGTACGCGCCCAGGCCTATATCGACGAGGCCATGGGCTGGGTGTCCGACGCCGTCTCGGTGGCCGCGGAGGTGCCGTCGGCGTCGGACGATGCCGCGGCGGTGGCCGGGACGGACGGCCAATTGGTGCTGCTCGCCGACGACAACGCCGACATGCGGCAGTACGTCCAGAGACTTCTCCACGCTGCGGGTTTCCGGGTGACGGCGGTGGCGGACGGCGAGCAGGCGCTCGCCGCGGCTCGGCGGCTGCGGCCCGACCTGGTGCTGTCCGACGTCATGATGCCGCGCCTCGACGGCTTCGGCCTGCTCACCGCGCTCCGCGGCGACCCCGACCTGCGCGACACGCCGGTGCTGCTGCTGTCGGCGCGTGCCGGCGAGGAAGCCAAGGTGGAGGGTCTCTCGGCCGGCGCCGACGACTACCTGACCAAGCCGTTCTCCGCCCGCGAGCTGCTCGCGCGCGTCGGGGTCATCCTGCAGCTCGCCCGCGCCCGCCGCGAGACGGCGCGGGCGCTCGCCGAGGCGGCGCGCGTGCTCGAGGTCCAGGTGGCGCGGCGGACGGCCGAGCTCGCGGCCGCAAACGAGCTGCTTCTTGCCGAGGCGGCGGAACGCGAGCGCATGGAAGGGGTCCTCCGCCAGGCGCAGAAAATGGAAGGCATCGGCCAGCTCACCGGCGGCGTCGCGCACGACTTCAACAATCTGCTGACCATCATCGTCGGCAATCTGGAAGCCCTGCAGCGGCAATTGCAGTCGCCCTCCACCGATCTCGTCAACATGGCGCGGTCGGCGGAGGGCGCCATGCGCGGAGCGCAGCGGGCGGTGTCCCTGACGCAGCGCCTTCTCGCCTTCTCGCGCCAGCAGCCGCTCGATCCCAAGCCCATGGACGTGAGCCGGCTGATCTCCGGCATGTCCGACCTGCTGCGGCGGACCATCGGCGAGCACATCGCCATCGAAACGGTTCTCGCCGGCGGGCTGTGGCGGTCTCACGTCGATGCCAACCAGCTGGAGATCGCGATCCTCAATCTCGCCGTCAACGCGCGCGACGCCATGCCGGACGGCGGCAAGCTCACGATCGAGACCGGCAACGCCCATCTCGACGAGGGCTACGCTGCCGCCCAGGCCGAGGTGGTGCCCGGCCAGTACGTCATGCTGGCGATCACCGACAACGGCACCGGCATGACCCGGGAGGTGCTGGCCAAGGCGTTCGAGCCGTTCTTCACCACCAAGGACGTCGGACACGGCACCGGCCTCGGGCTGTCGCAGGTCTACGGCTTCGTCAAGCAGTCCGGCGGGCACGTGAAGATCTACAGCGAGCCCGGCGAAGGGACGAGCGTCAAGATCTACCTCCCGCGCATGCACTCCGAGGAAGCCGCTACGACCGCCGAGCCGGCGCCGAAGCCGGCGCGCGGCGACGGCAGCGAAACCGTCCTGGTGGTGGAGGACGACGACGACGTCCGCAAATACACCCGCGGGGTTCTGGGCGAGCTCGGCTATCGCGTGCTCGAGGCGGCGAACGGAACGACCGCGCTCGACGTCATCGACCGGCACCCGGAGATCCAGCTGCTGTTCACCGATGTCGGATTGCCCGGCGGCATGAACGGGCGGCAGCTCGCCGAGGAGGCCCGCCGCCGCCGGCCCGACCTCAAGGTGCTGTTCACCACCGGCTATGCGCGCAACGCCATCGTGCACGACGGCCGTCTCGATCCGGGCGTGCAGCTGATCACCAAGCCGTTTACCTACGCGGCGCTCGCCGCCAAGCTCAGGAGCATTCTCGACGCCCGGGTCGCCCAGGCCCGCATCCTCGTGGTCGAGGACGAGGTTCTCATCCAGATGCTGGCGATCGAGAGTCTCGAGGAGCTGGGCTTCAAGGCCGAGGTCGCCGGCACCGCGGCCGACGCCCGGAGCAAGCTGCGCCTGATGGCCGGACGGATCGACGCGGCGATCATCGATGTCGGGCTTCCCGACGCCAAGGGCGACGTCCTGGTGCGGGAGCTGCGCGCCATCTATCCGACGCTCCCGATCGTGATCGCCAGCGGCCACGACGAGGCCAGCCTGCGCGAACGGCTCAAGGACCAGCAGTTCATCCGGTTCCTGAACAAGCCATATGCCCTCGAGCAGTTGCGTTCCGCCCTGCAAGCCGTGGGAATCTTCAACTGAACGGCGCGCGAGCGCATTCCCCTGGGCATTTGCTAGGGTGGGCACGAAAGGGCGTTTACGCCCGTCTGCGCGGGCTATGGGCGCTCTTGCCCCGTGCCCACCGGCGGCGCCGATGGTGGGCACGCTGCGCTTTTCCCACCATACGCTCCTACGGTCCTACACTCCTACGGTCCGAGGTGACCGCCGAGGCGGAACCTATTCGGCGAATGCGGGTTGTTTGGCAGACGTCGCCGGAACGGTGACCGAACGCCCTGCGAAGGGCCGAACGCCGGTGCATCACGCCGCCTGCCCGGGCGGACGGGATGCGGCGCAACCGGAACAAACACCCGATCATTCGACGCCGTGGCACTCAGCCGTCTGGCTGATGGCCTCGGCGTGGCCGCGAGGATATTGCCGATGCCACCGCAACAGGACACTAGGGCGCCTTCCCATAAGGTTGACCCTGAAATCTCACGGCCCGTCAGCGGAAAGCGATCTA
>JBEKZK010000667.1:0-3566 GCA_049509935.1 Xanthobacteraceae bacterium
AGGTAGTTCACCTGCCGCCTTCCCGGCGCAAGCGTGCGTGCATGCCTTCCGCGGGCGCCGAACAGGACCAATTCGGTGACATTGCGGAAGTAGAAGCCGACACCGCGACCATCCGAGCCGCCGTCCTTTCGGACTTTGTGCCACACGATGTTCGACTTGTACTGGAAACCCCATGCGGCAAGAACGGCCAGGCCTTCCGGCAGCAGCGCGTTGGGGACCCAAAGGTACAAATGCGCGACCGGAGCGACGATCTCGGGAACCGGCAATGTCTTGATCTCGTCGAGCGTCATCGTCCCGTATCGCGCCAGTCGTCGATGCTCCGGCGCGACCTTGCCGGTACGGTTCTGAAACTGCCAGGGCGGATCGGCCAGCACTGTCGCGAACCGGCGCCCTTGCAGGGCCTCGAGGAGGTCACGACCAGGCGAGCTCGAGATCATCGGTCACTCCAAAAGGCTTCGGCTCGCCCGCGTCGAGCCGAATCAATCGACTGTCTTGGATGATAGCCGGTGGCGGTGCACGACGGCGGGCAATGGGATTCGATCATGTGGGCGGAGCATGAGCAACCGCGATCCCTGGCCTCACGCAATCCTTGGCCTCACGCCCGAAATCCCTCGAAGATCATCTGGTCCGCCCAGCGTCGCGCCCGCGCGCGATCGGCCTCGGTGCGCACGGTCCAGGTCAGCAGCGGCATTCCCACCAGGTATCTGCCGAGCAGCGGCGCCAGCGCCGGCAGGTCGCGGACCGAATAGGCGATGAACTGCGGACCGGCACGCAGGCTATCGCGGACATCGGCGAAGGCGCGCGAGCGTTCCGCCACGATGCCGCGGGCCAGCGTCGGCGCGAGATCGCGGAGTGCCAGAACCGGCGCCGGGTCGAACGACATCGCGGCGACCGGCCCGGCATAGCCGCCGAGCACCTGGGTGATCCGCGCCGGCAGTCGGCGATCGCCATCGCGACCGGTCTTCATCTCGAGCACCAACGTGGCGCGGGCGGCGACCAGGTCGCAGAGCTCGCCGAGCGTCATCATGCGGTCTCCCGTGGCTTGGAACGGGATGCGCCTGAGCTCCGAAGCGGTCATCGCATCGAGCCGGCCGCTGCCCTCGGTCAGCCGGCCGAGCACATCGTCATGATGCACCATGGCTTCGCCGTCGGCGCTGATCTGCAGGTCGACCTCGATCGCATAGCCGCCCACGACCGCCGCGGTGACGGCCGACGGCGTATTCTCGATGACGCCCGCCGCCGCGTCGTGCAGCCCGCGATGCGCGACCGGCCGAGCGGTCAGCCAGCCGAGATCGGCCATGGAGAGAATGCGGCTCAGGCCACCTCGAAGGTGCCCTCGACCTCTACGGCGGCATCGAGCGGCAACGACGCCACTCCCACCGTGGTGCGGGCATGGCGGCCGCGATCGCCGTACACGTTGACCATCAGGTCGGACGCCCCGTTCATCACCTTGGGGCCGTCGAGGAAGTCCGGGGCCGAGTTGATGAAGCCGCCGAGGCGCACGACACGGACGACCTTGTCGAGATCGCCGGTAGCGGCCTTGATCTGCGCCAGCAGATTGATGGCGCACGCGCGCGCCGCGCTCTGGCCGTCCTCGACCGAGACGCCGGCGCCGAGCTTGCCCCTGGCAACCAGCTTGCCGTCGCCGCCGAGGCAGATCTGGCCGGACACGATGATGACGTTCCCGGTCCGCACGAACGGCACGTAGTTGGCGACCGGCGCTGCCGCCACCGGCAGGGTGATCCCGAGCTCGGCGAGCCTCTTTTCGATCGTTCCGGCCATCTGCTCCTCCTGTCCGCCAGCCCGGTTCAACCAGGCATCATCGCGCGGCGCTCGGTCGTCGAGGGGGTGACTCCCTGAGCCGGCGGGGGCCCCGCCGCACCGGGCGCCGCCACACTCTTCGCCGATCGGCGGGTGGCGCGCAAGGCGCGAGCAGTCGGCCGACGGCCGGCCGCCCCGCTCCCGGTGTCGGGGCCGTGTCGGGGCGTCGCCGGTTGCGGTCAAGCGATGCCCCGCCTATGGTGCGGTGCGGGGCGGCGGAAGAAGGTGGGTCTCGATGGCGACCGTGGGCTATGTCCTGTCCGTCCGGTTGAGTGCGCTGGCGCTCGCGGGCTTCGGCGCCGCGGCGTCCGCTCCGGCCCTGGCCGAAACCGATGCGCCGATTGCTCTTGCACCGCATCGCGCGATCTACGATCTGAAGCTCGCCGACACCCACAAGCGCTCGCTCGAGGCGGTGCGCGGCCGCATCGTCTACGATTTCTCCGGAAACGCCTGCGATGGCTACGAGCTGCGGTTCCGCCAGGTGACCGAGCTCGACTCGGGCGAAGGAAAGGCGGCGGTGAGCGACCTGCGCTCGACCACCTGGGAGGACGGCGCGGCGAAGAACTTTCGTTTCACCTCGCAGAACTACCTGAACGACGACATCGTCGATTCGGTCGATGGGCACGCCGAGCGGCAGTCGGACGGGGTTACCGTCGATCTGACCAAGCCGGAAGCCAAGAAGACCGACCTCGGCGACGTGGTGTTCCCCGCCGAGCACATGCGCCGGGTCATTGCGTCGGCGCGCGCCGGCAAGTCCATTCTGGAGGTTCCGATCTTCGACGGGTCGGAGACCGGTGAGAAGGTCTACAACACCTTGACGGTGATCGGCCACAAGCTCGCGGCCGACGCCAAGAAGCCCGACGATCCGACCGCCAGCGAGAAGACGCTTGCCGACATGCCGCGCTGGCCGGTGACCATCAGCTATTTCGACAAGTCCCAAACCGAGAGCGGCGAGCAGACCCCGGTCTACTCCATTCATTTCGAGCTCCTGGAAAATGGGATCTCGCGGGCGGTGTCGCTCGATTACGGCGACTTTTCCATCGCCGGCGATATGACGTCGCTCGAGCTCAAGGACGTCAAGCCCTGCAAGTAAAGCATTGGCTGCCGAGCACCTCGCGGACCTTCGCGCCGGCTCAGTCTTGCGGTACGGCTTGTTGATAGGTGCGACGCCGGGATCGAGCCGGCCGTGGTGCACGATGACGTCTTCCGAACATCCCGAGGTGAACAGCACCTTGGCCATGCTCTGATCTACTCCTCGTCGCGGGCGCCCAGTGCCAGCCCCTTGATCACGGCGTCGCGGCCGAATTTTTCCCGCAGCTTGTCGACCGCATGCTCGGCGGCCGCCAGGCGGTGCCCACGGATGTCGACCAGGTCGACCGGGTCCGCCTGGTCGGCGGTGCCGAGATCCGAGACGCCGACGCCGATCAGGCGGAACGCGGTGCCGTCCGCCTCGCGCAGCAGGAGGTCGCGGGCGTTGGCGAAAATCTTCCCCGCCAGCTGGGTCGGGTCGCCGAGCCCGCGGGCTCGCGTCCTGATCCTGAAATCGGTGGTCTTCAGCTTCAATGTCACCGTGCCGCCCGACAGCTCGGCGGCCTTGAGGCGGGCCGAGACCTTCTCGGCGAGCAGCCACAGCCGCCGCTCCAGGGTGCGGAACGCCGCAATGTCGGTGTCGAACGTGGTCTCCGCCGACACGGACTTCGCCTCGCGCTCGGGCTCGACCCGGCGCTCGTCGATGCCGCGCGAGA
>JBEKZK010000668.1:0-3561 GCA_049509935.1 Xanthobacteraceae bacterium
CGCCGCGGTCATTGTTTGCACCGCGCTCCCATCTGCTGGCGAACAACGACATCGCTTCGTTGAGCGAGACGCGCTCGGTCCCGCTGCCGCCGGCGGGGAGCCGACCGGCCGGCCAGGCTCCGCCACCAGGCACGACGCAGTCAGGTCGCGGCGGGCCGGCCGAGACGCCGCACCATCGTGGCGCGGTCGCCCCGGGTTCGACCGAACCGGTGCCGGCTGAGCCTGCACCAGGCCCGCGCAGCGCATCGCGGCCCGCCGTCGACCGCTCCACCGCGGCTCCCATCGCGGCGCAGGAGCGGCCGGCTGCGCGCGCGACGCCGTCGACCGCGGCGGTGGGCCGCACGTCCGTTCGAACATCGGCGAAGCCGGCCCACGAGCCCTCGCGCGAGCGCGAGTCTGTGCTGCCCCGGTCCGACGCCGGCCGGCGATCCGGCTTTCAGCCAATGTCCTCGCCGGCCGAGCAGGTCGGTGACGGCGCGCCGCCGTCGGCCTCGCCGCGCGGGCGCGCGTCCGTCCCGCTGCCTCCGCGACCGCCGCAGCCGGCCGCCCGCGACGAGCGCCATTCCGCCAACCTGACGCCCAACGACGCCGTGCCCAGCGACTCCGTGCCCAGGCAGGCGCCAGGCCGGTCGGCCGCAAACAAGCCGGTGTCGAGCGCCGGGGCGGCAAAGCCTCGGCGCACCGATGCGCGCGATGTCTTATCGCCGCTGCCGCCACCCCGCGCTGCCGCGCACCATGCGAGCGATGCGCCGCAATCCGCGCCGGCGAGCATCCGCATCGGGTCGCTCGAGGTCCGCGTCGTCGCTCCGCAGCCGGCCGCTCCACCGGCGGCCGCGCCGCCGCCCCGTCGCGGGCCGGTCGCCCCCGCCAAGGCACCAGCGGCGCCGCTGGCTCGCGGCTTTCGTCGCTTCGGATTGGCGCAGGCATAGGAGCGCGGTCGATGAGCGTGATCGACATCAATCGCCTTGCCTTGGAGCTGCCCGGGGCCACCGCCGAGGAAGGCCGTCGCATGGCGTTGGACGTCGTGGCCGCATTGGCTGCGGCGGGCGGCCTGCCCGCGGCGGGCGACTTTCCGACCATCCGGGTCACGGTGCCGGCGGCAACGCACGAACGGCCAGCGGATTTGACCGCGCGTATCGTCGCCTCGGCGATCCGCGAATTGCGCCGCGGAACCGGCTGACCGGAGGGTGCCGACGCGATGGCGCAGGTCGAGCAGGCAGGTCGAGCATCCCGGTTCGAGTGGTTGGTCGAGTAGAACGTGGCATGGCGGCAAAGGTCCTCAAAGGCGCGCTGATCTCGTTCATGCCGACGTTCATCGGGGCGACGCCGAATGTCGTCGTGTTCCAGATCAATCCCGAGTCGATCACCCATACCTGGAACGTCATGGCGCCGACCGCCACCGCCGGCAAGAGCGGCGGCGACCCGCTCGCGGTCAATGGCTATCCGGGCGAGACCTTCGCCTTCACGCTGGTCATGGACTCCAACGACCTGATCGCCGACGGCGACACCAACCCGGTCGGCGCCGCGATCGCCACGGTAAGCGGGCTCTACAGTCAGCTCGCGGCGCTCGAGATGTTGCAATATCCGGCGGGCTCGTCGGCCTCTCTGGTCGGCTCGGTCTCGGCCTCGATCAGCGCCGCCGGTGCGTCGCTGTCGGGCAGTGCAAGCTCGACTCCGCAGACGGTGCCGCGGCTGCAGGTGCCGACCGTCCTGTTCGTGTGGGGCCCGGAGCGCATCGTGCCGGTCCGGGTGACGGCGCTGACGATCAACGAAAAGCTCTACGACGGCCTGCTCAACCCCAGCCACGCGGAGGCGCAGATCACGCTCAAGGTGCTGACGCCCGATGATGTGCGCGACGTTCCGGAGCCGATGAAGACGATCGCCACGGTCGCATACGAATATACCCAGGGACTGCGCCAGGGATTCGCCCTTGCCAATCTGGGCAACGCGGCGGCCAGCATCCTCGGCATGCTGCCGACGCCGTTCTAGGGAACGGATATGTTCTTTCCCAACAGCAGATACGCCAACATGGTGCCGTTCTCGGTTCCACAGCCCGACGGCACGGTCATCCAGACCATTCGCCGCCCACTGCCCGGTCCGCCGCTGCTCAGCGGCTACTACGGCCGGGTCAGCGGCCAGCGTCTGGATCAGATCGCCAACCGCTTTCTGTCCGACGCGACCGCGTTCTGGCGGCTGTGCGACGCCAATGATTCGGTGGTGCCGGACGCCCTCGGCACCCAGCCCCTGGTGGGCATCCCGCTCAATGCACCGTCAGCGCGCTGATGAGCGGCGGCTACCAGCTGTTGCTGAACGGCCAGCCCGCCGACAGCGACCTCTATGCCGCCATCACCACGCTCGAGGTCGAGGAAAGCATGGATCTGCCGTCGGCCCTGCAATTGACCGTGCCGATCTCCGCCACCGCCGGCGGCGACCTGCTGTATGTCTCCGACAGCCGCTTCACGCCGCTCGCCAGCATTGCCGTGGTGGCGACGCCGGGGACGAGCAGCGCCGCCGGCGCGATCGGCGGCGCCGTCGGCGCGGTGACCTCGGCGCTCGGCAGCACGCCGACCGGACAATGCATCTTCGACGGCTATGCGCTGTCGCAAAAGATCCATCTCGACAGCGGCATCACCAATTCGACGCTGGTGGTGTGGGGACAGGATGCGTCGTGGCTGATGAATCTCACCGAGAAGGTGAAGGAGTGGGTGGACGTCACCGACGCCACCGTCGCCAACACCATCTTCGGGGATTATGGCATCACGCCCTCCGACCAGAATCTGGCGGACGATTCGCCGTCCCACACCGAGGACGGCCACAGCCTGATGCAGCGGGGCTCCGACATCCAGTTCCTGCGCAACCTCGCGCGGCGCAACGGCAAGGTCTGCCGCATCGCCTGCGCCGACCAGCCGGGCGTGCGCACCGGCTACTTCGCCACGCCGAGCCTCGACGGCGATCCGGTGGTCACCCTGACCTTGACCGACGTGCAGAACTGGACGGTCAACGCGCTCGATCTCGAATGGGACGCGACCCGTCCGACCTCGGTGATCGCGCGGCAGGCCCTGTTCACCGATCCCGACCCCGACGGCGTCTCGGCCGACACTGCGGATTCCGGCCTGCCGGCGCTGAGCGACCGGACGCTCGCCGATTTCACCGGGCAGGCGATGACTGTTCTGCTGGCGGCACCGGTCGACGACGCCGGCGAGCTGACACTGCGCGCCGAGGCGCTGTTGCGCGAGTCGGCGTGGTTCGTGCGCTGCGAAGGCGAGGCCGATGTCGAGCGGCTCGGGATCGTGCTGCGTGCCGGGATGGTGGTCGCCATCGCCGGCATCGGGGCGCTCCACTCCGGCCGCTATCTGGTGTGGCGCGTGCGTCACGCCATCGGGCCGGACTCGCACACCATGAAATTCACTTTGGTGCGCAACGCGGTGGGCAACGCCCCGGCGAACGGGTCGAGCCTGCTCGCCGCTGCGGCCGGCGCATTGTGACGGGGGCGGCATGGACGAAGACACGTTGATGGAGGTGGTGGATCGGCTGCGCAGCCGGTTCTTCGGAAAATATCGC
>JBEKZK010000669.1:0-3553 GCA_049509935.1 Xanthobacteraceae bacterium
CAGCCACAGGCCGAACGCGATCAATGCATGGCGCGGCGGCAGGCTGGCGTCGTGATAATCGGCGCGCCGGCTGTCGCTGCCGCCACGGTCCGGCGCGAGCGCCACCGCGACGCTGCCGAACCATCTGACGCGGAAGCGGAACGCGCCGTCGCTGATGTCGGCATCGTCGCCGGGTTCGCCCCAGGCGGCACGAACTTTTGCAACGGCTTCAGGCGACAACGCAGCAAACAGTTGAGTGTAGCGATCGAGCGAAAGCGTCGCCGCACCGTCTTCACCTTCCCCTGGATGGTGAACATGAGCACCCGTCTTGTCTGGTGTTTGACGAGAGGCCGGCTCAGCCCCTTCTCCCTGAGGGAGAAGGGGCGTAGGCGGCCTTCGGCCGCCGTTTCTAAAATTAGGGAACGCCGACGCAGGGCGTCGGCTAGGGCAGCGCGGGATGAGGGGTGATAGCGCCTGATCAGAGGGCGGTAACCCCCTCACCCCAGCCCTCTCCCCAAGTGGGGAGAGGGAGTCCGGCCGAGTCGGCTCGACCGCCTCGCCTATCGGACGAAGCAGATGTGTGCCCGCGCCAGGCGCGTCGGCGCGGAGCGACTCGATCAGATCGCGCGCGGTCGCCGGCGCGTCGGAGACCGTGTACCCGGCGGCGGCCAGATCATCGAGCAGCGCCAGAACGCTGGCCGGCACGTCGAGGCCGACGGCGTATCCGGTGCGGCCGGGGGCTCCGGGGTAGTCGGGCATCAGCACCGCGACGCGGCGGTCGGCGCGGGGCGTCTGCTGAAGGCGGACCAGGGCGGCCACCCGATCGGCGAGGGCCTCGATGCAATGCGGCTCCGGCCGGTTGGCCAATGCCGTGAAAGCGAGACCGGGCTGCGGCGGCAGCGCATCCTTGAACGAGATGGCGCCGGCGAGCACCCGGCCGTCGAGCTCGGGCAGCACCACGTGCATGGCGAGATCGGAGGCGCCCAGTCCGCGCGCACTCTCGGTCCAGGCGGCGCGTCGGGTGGTGGCAATCACCGCCTGCAGCACCGGCACACCGGCGGCGTCGAGCGGAGTCGGTTCGCCGGGCGCGCCAGCCGCCGCGAACGCCGTGGTGGTGACCACCACGGCGGGACGCAATCGCACCAGAGCGTCACGAACGAACGCCGCGGCCGCGGGGTCCTTGAGGCTGGTGATCACCAGCGGCGCCGGAGCAAGCCGTCGCGCGGCGAGCGCCGCGCACAGCGCATCGATCGGCGCCGTGTCGGCGGCGAGCAGCACCGATCGGTAGAACACGATCGGCACCACCGGGGCGGCATCCGCTTCGCCGGACAGCCGCGCGACCAGCGTCTCGAGATCGACCGCGCCCGCGCCCGGCCAATAGGCGGCGAGCCGGGGCACCGGCTGCGGCTCGGCGGCATCGAGCGCGACGCCGGCATGGCGCGCCAGCCGGCGCAGCAGGCCGCGCAGGTTCTCGCGTCCGCCCTCGCGGAAGAACGCCAGCAGCATGTCGAGCTCCTGCGCCGGCAAGGTGGAGGCGTCGGCGAGCCGCGGGTCGTCGCGGTCCTCGCCGGGCAGCAGCGCCAGCGCAATCCCGTTCTGGCGCGCCAGCACGGAGAGCCGCTCGACGCCGTAGCTCCACCACTCCTGGCCGCCGAGCAGGCGCACCAGGATCACCTTGGCGTGCGCCGCCACGCCATCGATCCACAGGTCGACCGACAGCGGATGCCGCAGGTCGCGCAGCCGGGCGAACCGCATCGTCGGCAGCCCGTGGTGCTCGAGCTCCCATGCCGCCGCAAGCCCGGCGAGATCGCTGTCGGCGAACGACAGCACCACCACGTCGCCGGGCGGCTGCCCGAGGTCGATCGGCTCGACGATCTCGTCGAGGGTCGCCGCCGTGGTGGCGAGCAGATGCATCGCTCAGCCGGTCAACGAGCGGGTGACGGCGGCGCGATCGAGCCCTTTCAGGCCGATCACCACCAGATGGCCGTCGCGCGTCTCGGCCGAGGTCCAGGCGCGATCGTACTGGTGGGCGACGCGCGCGCCGACCGCCTGCACCAGGAGGCGCATCGGCTTGCCGGCGACCGCGACGAAGCCTTTCATCCGCAGCACCTGATGGTCCTCGGCGACGGCGGCGACCTTGCGGGCCAGCGCCGCCGGATCGGAAATCTCCGCCAGCGTCACGACGAAGCTGTCGAAATCGTCGTGATCGTGATCCTGCTCGACATCGTGCAGCGTGCGGCGATTGACGATATCGTCCTCGGTGCCGACGCCGAGCCCGAGCAGCGCGACCGGATCGACCTTGCCGTCGGCGGCGGTGATGACCTTCACGGCGCGCGGCATGGCGGCGCCCACCGCGGCGATCGCCTTCTCCAGCCCCGCCGCGTCGAGCAGATCGCGCTTGTTGAGCACGACCAGATCCGCGCAGGCGATCTGGTCGGAAAAAACCTCCTCGATCGGATCATCGTGATCGAGCGCATCGTCGCCGGCACGCTGGCGCGCCAGCGCATCGAGATCGGCGGCGACGCGGCCATCCGCGAGCGCGGCGCCGTCGACCACCGCGATCACCCCGTCGACGGTGACGCGGCTGCGGATCGCCGGCCAGTGGAATGCCTGGACCAGCGGCTTCGGCAGCGCCAGCCCCGATGTCTCGATGACGATATGCTCGACCCGCGGCTGGCGTGACAGGATCGCGTCGAGCGCCGGCACAAACTCGTCCGCCACCGTGCAGCACAGACAGCCATTGGCGAGCTCGACGATGTTCTCCTCCGGGCACGAGGCGTCGCCGCAGCCCTTGAGAAGCTCGCCGTCGATGCCGACGTCGCCGAACTCGTTGACGATCACGGCGAGCCGGCGCCCCGACACGGTGCCGAGCACATGGCGGATCAGGGTGGTCTTTCCGGCGCCGAGGAAACCAGTGACGATGGTGCACGGCACGCGAGCGAGCGATGTCATTCGGCATCCTCATAGGCGAGCGGCGGGACGCGGGCGATCATGCCGCGCTTGAGCGGCTCGGGCCGGCCGCGCCAGGGCATCAGCCCATCGGCGGAGCCGGACAGCAGCCGGGCGCCTTCGACCAGTGCGCTGGCCGCACTCGCGGCATCGAGATCGCCGAACACATAGGCCCAGCCGCCGGCGCGGACGATCGCGGCGCTGCAGCCGCGCTTGCAGTTGGCCAGACACTTGACCCGGCGGACCGTCAGGCCGGCGTGGTCGGCCGCCCGCGCGGTGCTGCTTGCGAGCGCCGCCCCGGGGCGCGGCGCATCGTCGGGATCGCCGGGACTGCGGCAGGTGGTGCAGACCACGATGGTCGTCGCCGCCGCGACCGCCGGCTCGAGGCCAGGCGCAATGTCGGTGATCGTCACCCGCAACCTCCTTGCAGGGGCCCAACCGCGCGGGTTCCGGCGTCAGCTTCGCCGGAGCACGCGCTGCCCTCGATCCGGGTGCATGAGCGGAGGTCCAATCCGCAACGAATCCCGACCGTCGCCGAGGCACCCCGCCCGGCGCGCGACCGAATCGACGGTAGGTCTCCTGGCTCGCGGGTCGTTGCCCGTCACCGCCTTCCCGCGCCTTGCGG
>JBEKZK010000067.1:0-11529 GCA_049509935.1 Xanthobacteraceae bacterium
GTCGCCGGGGCGTTGACGCTCAATGGCGCCGCCATCGACCAGTTTACCGCCAACGGCAACGCCAACCAGCAATGGTCGTTTCAATAGGCCATTGCCGCTGACGTCCCCTCCCCGCTCGTCGGCGGGAAGGGGATCGGCGGGACTGCGGCGCCGGTCGCCTCGCCCGTGGCGGCGCCGCGGCGCACCCGCAACGACGAGCGTCGCGACGAGAAGTCGGGATCCGGCCGGCCGGTCACTTCGTCTCCTGCCACTTGCCCGAAACGCCGAGCAGCACGCGCATGCGCCCTCCGTCCGCGGAAGCCGCGGCCTGCGGCGCCTGCACCACGAGCTGGTCGACGAACAGGAACGGCATTCCGGCCTCGACGTCGTAGAGCATCTGCTGCAACGCCGGCTGATCGAGCTCGCAGCTCACGATCAGGCTCACGAACCCGTCCTTGGCCTCGCTGCCCTGCAGCTCCACCTGGGACGACAGCACGTTGCCCCCGACCTTGGTGACCGCGGCGGCGACCCGCTGCAGCAGCGCGGCGCCCGCCACCGTGACGGTCTGGCCCTCGAGAAACGGCGACCCGACGGGACCGCCGGCCGACATCGCTCCGCCGAGCGCCGGACGGCGTCCCTCGACACGGTCGAGCATGTCGGTTGCGGCGGCAAGCGCCACATGACGCTGGTAGATATCAGCGAGCGCCAGGCCGGTCACGGCCACGAGCGCCGCGACGGCCGCGACGTAACCGAGCGCCGGGATCCAGGGGTGTCGCGCCAGGTAGCCTTGGGTGGTGCGGCTCGCGCTCATGAGTGCGGCGTGTGCTCCGGCTCGATCCGCGCCTCGATGTGAAAGTGCTCGCCGGGATCGGCCGGCGAGCGCGTCGTCGGCGCGAAGAACGTCGCCCGGGTGAAGTGCGGCGATTGCTCGATCAGGCGGATCAGCGAGGGGGCGTCGCGCGTCACCCCGACGACCTGCAGCTTGTCGCCCAGGATCCGCAGTTCGGTGACATAGGTGTGGTCGGGCAGGATCTGCGACAACGCCTCCAGCACGATGACGCTGGCAGCTGTCTCGTTCTTGCGCCGCGCCAGTGCCGCCACCACCGAATCGCTGCCGGCGTCGAGGTTGGCGCGCAACGCCGTGCGCCGCGCCGCAATGCGACGCGCAATGTCGCTCTGCCGCGCCTCCATGTCGCCGCCGATCACGACCGCGGCGACGCCTGCGGCGCTTGCGACGACGGCGGTGAAGACCAGGATCCCGACCAGCGCGCGGCGGACCCGGCGCGCCTCGAAGGCGCCTCCGAGCTGCCGTTCGAACACCGTGACGGCAACCGGCGCGGGACCGGGGATCACCGTGGAGACCTTGATGGCATTGGCGCCGGCACCGGTCAGCGCACGGACCAGCGGCTCGATCAGCGCCCGGGCGGTCGCCGCCACCGTCACGACGATGCGATCGTTGGAGATCTCGGCCGGCGCACTCCAGCCGAACACGGCGTCGACGGCGCTCCACGGCGTCAGGCGATCGATCTGGGCACGGACGATGCCGTCGAGAAACTCGCCGGCGCGTCGCGGCAGCTCGAGCGGACGGAACACGAAGCGGTCCGGCCGCAGCACGAGCTCGGCGCGGCTCGCCGCCAGGCCTTCCGGCGTCGGGCCGGCAATCCCGTCGTCGCCGATGCGGACGTGCTCGGACCGGGACGCGCCGACGGCGAACACGCCGGCGTCCTGCTCGACGAGCTCGACCGTGTGTGAGGGGCGGAGCCTTGCGTGCAGCGCGATGATGACGGCCGCAACGCCGTCGATCCAGCGCGAAAATCCGTCGACCGTGCGGGCCAAGACAGTCATCGCTGGTCCGCTCGCCGCGCCCCATCGAAATCGTCGTGCCACGACAATACACGAAACGGCTCGGCCGCATCATCGAGGGTGAGAATGACCGCTTCCGAGCCGACCTGCCGGCCGTTGCCGAAGCGAATGCGGGCCGCGACCCTTATGGCCTTGCTGCCCTCGACGGTGGCTGCGGCCCTGGCGGGACCGAGCAGCCCGAGCACGAGCTCCGCATTGGCCGGGCCGGCGCCGCGCTGGGCCAGGATTCCGTAGAGACGATCCGGCGTCATGCCGGGCAGCGCCGCCAGAACCTCGGGCTGGGCATCCAGGATATTGATCTCCGGACGGCCGCTGAACACCGTGACATGCGGCAGCGCGCGCTCGACCAGGATCGGCGGCAGACCGAGAACGAGCCACAGCTCATCGACGCTGGCAAACGGTCCCTGGCGCGGCGCATAGCCGATGCCGGCGGTGCGATACGTCGCGGCTTCATCGTTCTGCTGCCCAGTGGCCTGATTCTGCTGCTCGGTGGCCGGATTCTGCTGCCCCGTGGCCGGCGCCTCCGTGCGCCAGCCGATGATTCGATCGGCGTAGTATTCGGCTTCCGGCGTCTTGGCGCCGAGGCCGGCAAACAATCCGGCGAGCAGCGGCTTCGGTGCGGCGTTGAGGTCGATCCGCGCCGCTTCCGAGCGAAAGTCCGCCGTCACCGTCGAACGCCCGATGGCAAACGTGAAGGATCCGCTGGTCGGCCGCGATTTGGCTTCGGCCGCGGCGAGCTGATGGGCGGTGAGCTCCAGCGCGGCCGACATCGACGCCTCCGCCTGCAGACGATCGTCGTTGACGTCGAGCCCGGCCGCCGTATTGGTGACGAAGACCGCGTAGATCGATACCAGCATCGCCAGCGCGCCGAGGATCCACAGCACCGCGACCACGATGAAGCCGGCGGCGCCGCCTTGCCGTCCGCCGCAGCATGCATGAGGGCGCATTCTGCCGCTCACAGCGGCTGGGCGCCGGGCGCCGCGGTCGTGCCGGGCGGATTCGCAGGATTCGGCGCAGCCTGCTTGCCGACGGTGCAGTCGGTCGCATTCTGCGACTTGACGCATTCCGCCGCCCAATTGACGTGGATCACGGTCGCGGTGGATATGGCGAGCGGCTGCGCGGTCGCGGCATCGCGCAGCATCACCCGCACGGCGGTCGGGAGCTTGGTGTCGCGCCAGGTGTCGTTCCACACCCGGTCGGGGCCCGCGTAGGAGAACGACATGCGGTAGGGCGCCCGCAGGAGCACGACCGGATCGGAGAACGGCAGCGAATCGATGCTGCGGCCCGGCGCCAGCGGCGCGAACGGCGTCCGCGTCCGCACCAGCGCCAGGCCGCGGGCGTCGGCGGTTTCCGCGATGCGGATGACCTCCAGCCCATGCGGCGCGTTGGGGCCAAGAGCGCTGCGCACGAAGATGACGGACAGCGCGGCCCCGTCGAACAACGGGCCCTTGGCGTCGGCGTTGGCGGGCACGAACTCGGCGGCCGCCAGATCGGCGACCACCCGCTCGAGGCCGATGCCGGCGAGCTCGGTCCGCTGCACCCGGGCAAAGCCGCGGTTCCAGTTCGGCAGCCACTGCGCCGTCACGGTGGCGAGCGCCGCCAGGATCGCGACCATCAGGGCGGTGGCGATCAGCGTCTCGATGATGGTGAACCCGGCAATGCCGGACCGTTCGGCCTTGGAGCGCCGTCCGATCGGTTTCATTTCGCCGGCCTCCGCAGGCGCACCGTATCGATGCGCAGCACCGCGCCGCCGGGAGATTCGACCCGGATGATGACCGACTGCGGCACCCAGGGCGTCGCGACCCGCGGGTCGACCAGATTCGAGATCAGCGGCGCCACGTCGACGCGCCAGCGGTTGCCGCCGATCTCGCCGGAGAGGTCTCCGGTGCCGAGCGCGGTGCGGTCCGGCAGGGCCGTCTCCACCGCGCGCGCGGTCTCGACCAGCGACAGGTGGCGATCGATCGCGTGGGTGCCGCGGACGGCCGCGGCCATCAGCGAGCCGATCGCGGTGAGCGCGACCGCGACGATTGCGAGCGCGATCAGCACCTCGATCAGCGTGAAGCCGGCGACGCCGGAAGGAGCACGGCGCGGCTCCCTCTCGCCACTTGCGCTAAATCGTGCCGACCGGGACAACCTCGACGCCTCCTGTCAGCCAGTTGACGCGAACCTGAAAGCCGGAGCCGAGCCGGGTCAGCTCGATGGTGCCGCCGCACGACATCCCGGAGCCGAAGAAGTTGATCGTGTTGCCGACCGCCCGCCGGTTGCACCGCGCGGCGAGCAGCGCCTCGAACACCACATCGTCGGGCATGCGCACCAGCCGTCCGGTCGCGCCCGAGCGCACCGCACGGGACAGGGCGTTGACCTCGGTGGCGATCTCGGTGCGACGCCGGATCGCGGCGTCGCGGTCGGCCTTGAGCAGCGTCGCGGTCTCGATCGCGTAGGCTTCCAGCCTCGCCTGCGACGTTCCGCGCGGAATCGCCGGCAAGATGATCGCCGCCAGCATCGCGATGATGGCGACGACGCAGACGACCTCGAGGAGGGTGAATCCATCCTCCCCGGATGAACGCTCAGTTGGCCCAGCTGGTGACATCCGCCGCGGTGCCTGTCCCACCCTCCTGGCCGTCCGCTCCGTAGGAGACGATGTCATATGGCCCGTGCTCCCCCGGCGACCGATAGACGTAGGGATGTCCCCACGGATCGGCCGGCACCGCCGCGCCCTTCAGATAGGGGCCGTTCCACGACTGGCTTCCGCCCGGCCGTTGCGCCAGCGCGCCGAGCCCCTCTCCGCTCGAGGGATATCGCCCGTTGTCGAGATAGAACAGGTCGAGCGCGCTGCCGAAGCTCTGGATCTGGATGTGCGCGGCCTTCACCTTCGACTCGCCGAGATAGTTGAGAACGCGCGGGCCGACCAGCCCCATGATGAGCCCGATGATCGTGATGACCACCAGGATCTCGACCAGGGTGAAGCCCGCCTCCCCGCTCCTCGCGCGCGGCCTCTTCTCCCTCTCCCCGCGTGCGACAGGTGGCGCAGCGCCTGACCGCGAAGCTTTCTTGTGCCGCCATGCGCCGAGACTGCCCCGCCCTCGAATCTGCCAGTACACCGCCAATGCCTCCCGTTCATCCGACGATCTGACTGACCGACAGCAGCGCGGTCATCACCGAGACGATCAGGCCACCGACCACGATGCTGATGGTGACGATGGCGAGCGGCCCGGCGATCCCCACCACGCGGTCCAGGCTGCGCTGCAGCTTGGCCTCGTAGAATTCGGCAACGCGGCCCGCGAGCACCGGCAACTGCCCCGTCTCCTCACCCAATCGTAGCATCCGAATCGCCATCGCGGGAAGCGTCGCGGTGTCGGTGAGGGCATCGGACAGCTTGCCGCCGTGGCGGACGCGGTCGACCATCGTGGTCCACACCGCCATGTCTCCCATGGTCGCCATCATATCGGCGAGGATCCGCAGGGTCGACGTCAACGTGACCCCGCTTCCAAGCAGAACCCCGAGATTGCGACAGAACAGCGCGGTGCGATGAAACGTCATCACGGAGCGGATGAGCGGCAGCCGCGCCGCGAGCCGGACGAATGCCAGCCTGGTGGCGGGCCGGCGCACCACCAGCACGCCGCCGCCGAGCACCACGATGACCGTCACCAGGACCACGTCGGTATGCCCGCGCAGCAGGTCCGAGAGGGCGAGGAACGTGGCGACCACCGGATCGAGCTTGGCATTGAAATCCCGCAGCACGGTGGCGAACTGCGGCAGCACGAACAGCAGAAAGAAGAACAGCACGGCGCTGGCCGCGAACAGCACGAAGGCCGGATAGCGCAGGGCGTCGGCGAGCTTGCGGCGCAGGCCCTCGGCGCGGACGCGCTCGGCGCCGAGCACCTCGAGGATGTGATCGAGCGTGCCCGACGCCTCGCCGACCCGCACCAGCGCCACGTACATCGTGGGAAACAGCGTCGGATGCTGCGAGATCGCCTCGCCGAAGCTCTCGCCGGCGAGGACCGCCGCCCGGATCTTGGCCACCGTCGGCCGCAGCCGCCCGATGTCCATGTCCTGGGCGAGCAGCTCGAGGGCGTCGTTGATCCGCGCGCCCGCTTTCAACAGCAGGGCGAGATCGCGGGTGAACACGGTGACGTCCTCGACGCGCGGGCGCGACCACAACGCAAAGTCGGCCCGCCGGGCCCGGCCCGCGCCCTCCTCCACGGTATCGATCGGAACGAGCCCGAGATATTCGATGCGATAGGCGACCTCGGCGAGCGTCGGCGCCGAGATCGAGCCGCTCACCACCTCGCCGCTCTGAGTCAGGGCCCGATAGCGAAAGCTGGGCATCATCGTACCGTGGTGACGCGCAGAACCTCGGCCGCCGACGTGAGACCGGCCCGGCACTTGGCGACCGCATCGTCCACCATCGTGGTCATGCCGGAGCGCCTGGCGGCCTCGTCGATGGTGCCCGAATCGGTGTGTGCGGTCACCAGCCGGCGCACCTCCTCGACCATTTCCAGCACCTCGAACACGCCGTTGCGGCCGCGATACCCGGTGCCGCCGCAGCGCTCGCATCCGCCCGGCTCGCAGACCGTTTCGCCGGCCGCAAAGCCGAGCACCGCGTAGCGCGGATCGGCGGCCAGATCCGCCGCCTCGAGCCGCCGGGTGATCTTGCAGCGATCGCACAGCACGCGCACCAGCCGCTGGGCGATGACGGCGCGCAGCGTGGACTTCAGCAGGAACCCCTCGACACCGAGATCGAGCAGGCGCGGCACGGCCGCCGCCGCCGTCTCGGTGTGCAGCGTGGTAAGGACCAGATGGCCGGTCAGCGCGGCGTGGATCGCGATGTGGGCAGTCTCGGCGTCGCGCACCTCGCCGACCATGATGACATCCGGGTCCTGGCGCACGAACGCCCGCATCGCGGCCGCGAAGGTGAGCCCGATTGCCGGCTTCACCTGCGACTGGTTGACGCCGTGGATCTCGTATTCGACCGGATCCTCGATGGTCAGGATCTTGCGTGTCGATTCGTTGAGCACCGACAGCATCGTGGCGAGCGTGGTGGTCTTGCCCGAGCCGGTCGGGCCGGTGACGACGATCATGCCGTGCGGAAGCGCCAGCAGGCGCGTCAGCTTGCCCTCGTCGCCGGCCAGCAGCCCGAGCTTCGGGATCTCGAGCAGGCCGCGGTCGCGCGGCAGCAGGCGGATCACCGCGGACTCGCCGTGCTGGGTCGGCATGGTAGCGACGCGAACGTCGATCTCCGAGCGCGCCACCCGCAGCCGCGCGGCGCCGTCCTGGGGCAGCCGGCGCTCGGCGATGTTCAGGCCGGCGAGAATCTTGATGCGCGAGATCAGCGCCTGCGGCAGCGCTCCCGGCGGCGCCGGCACCGCGCGCAGCAATCCGTCGACGCGCATGCGCACCACGAGCCCGTCGCGGAACGGCTCGATGTGGATGTCGCTGGCGCGCTGCTCCATCGCGCGCTCCAGGAGGTCGTTGACGGCGCGCACCACCGGGGCGCCGCTGGCGAGATCGCGCAGGCTCTCGATGTCATCGTCGGCATGCGCGCGGGCGGCCTCGCCGATGTCCTGCGGGGCGACATTGTCCTCCCCCAGCCGCTCGGCGAGCGCGGTGGCGATATCCTCGAACGAGGCGACCTCGATCTCGATCGGCCCGCCGACCACGATCTCGGCGGCGCGCCCGGCCGCGACGTCGGTCGGGTCGGCAACCGCGAGCCGAAACCGCCCGTCCGGCGCCTGATAGGGAAACACCGCGGTCTCGCGCAGGAAGCGGCCGGAGAACTTGCCGGTGAGCGCCGAGGCCGCGATGAGCTGGGGCAGCGACAACCGCGGCAGACGATAGAATTTCGCCACCTCGTCGGCAAAGTCGTTCGCCGACAGGTCGGACAGTTCCCACAATCGTCGCAATGTTGGCTCGGTCGCGGACGATTTAAGGCTGCCGGAGGACAAGATTAAGTCAGCAGCGATGAAGTTCTTGCTCGATAAGTGTTTGGCAAATTCCGCTGAAATATTTGCAGTCATTGGGCGTCTACCTGATCGACCGCGGAAAGTGGAGATATCCTCAAGCAAAGTATTTTGGCCTTGACGCTCAATAAAAATTTAGCAATGCTTGGGTGCGCTGTCAAATTGCGTCATCGCCTTGGCTCGCTATTGGCCCAATGGCTGCGATCAACGATGGCGGCGATCTACGGGCCTGCTGGGGGGACCGTTGCTGATGGCCGGCACACCGTCGTCAGGCAGAGCATCGTCGGGTAGAGCGTCGATCGGCCGCCGCATGGCGCGTGCCGGCTGGGTAGCGGCGTGCCTGGCGCTCACCGCCGCGGTGCTGGCGGCCTGCAACAACATGACCTCGATACTTGGGCAATCCGGACTGGGGCAATCCGGCAACGAGGCGCCCGACGCGATGGATCGGGTTCGCGCCGCCGACCTGGAGCCGCGGTTTGCCGCACCCGAGCCGACCGTCAGAACCGGACCGAAATCCGGTGCGCGGGCCTCGAGCTACTATGGCTCCACGGTTCCGGAAGCTGCCGCCGTGGTGCCCACGCCGAGCGGCGGCGAGGGATTCGAGCTCAATTTCGAGAACACGCCGGTGGCGACCGTCGCCAAGGTCATTCTCGGCGACATCCTCGGGGTCGGATATACCATCGACCCGCGGGTCCAGGGCACCATCAGCCTGGCGTCGGGGCGCCCGGTGCCGAAAGGCGACATCCTGTTCGTGCTGGAGAATGCGCTGCGTGCCAGCAACGTGGCGCTGGTCCACGAAACCGCCGGCTACCGGCTGGTGCCGGTGGCCGAGGCGGTGGGCAGCGGCACCGTCGATCACGCCGTCGACGGCAATCGGCCGGAACCCGGCTATGGCGTGACGGCGATCCCGCTGCAGCACGCCTCGGTGCAGACGGTGACCAAGCTGCTCGACACCTTCGCGATGAAGGCCGGCAGCATCCGCTCCGACCCGGCGCGCAATATCCTGATCGTGCTCGGCACCGGTGCCGAGCGCCGCGCCGCGGTCGAGACGGTCCTGAGCTTCGATACCGACTGGATGCGCGGCCAGTCGGTCGGCATCTATCCGGTTCACAACAGCCCGCCCGAGCCGATGATCGCCGAGCTGGAGAAGATCATGGATTCGGGCGACGGCGGGCTCGGCCAGGGCATGGTCAAGTTCCAGGCGGTCAGCCGGCTCAACGCCATCCTGGTGGTCTCGCGCAAGCCCGAGTTCCTGCGCACCGCGGCGACCTGGATCAGCCGCCTCGACAACTCCGAGCTGGCGAGCACCGGCGTCAAGGTCTATCACATCCGCTATGGCGACGCGCGGCAGCTTGCCCGCCTGCTCAACGAGGTTTTTGTCGGCGGCTCGGGGGGCTCGTCGCTCGATTCCGCGGCCAACCAGCTCGCACCGGGCGGCGGCAGCGCGAGCCTGTCGAGCACCGAGCGGCTGACCGGCGGGGCGGGCTCTCCCACCACGTCGGGCCTGCCGACGCCGACGGTGTCGGCCGGGCCTTCCGGGGCATCGGGCGGCCTCGGCGGATCCGGCCTCGGCGCTGGCGGGGCGCAAGGCTCGGGCTCTCCTGCGAGTTTCGCGAGCCGGGCGTCGGCGATTCCTGGCGGCTTCGGCGAGACGCTCGCCGGCGCGCGCGGCGGGCCCGGGGCCGGCGGATCGGGAACCCTGACGGGGGTCCGCATCACGCCCGACATCGTCAACAACGCCCTGCTGATCTATGCCAGCGCGGATAACTACCGGATCATCGAGCGCACGCTGAGCCAGCTCGACCGGCCCCTGCTCCAGGTCGCGATCGATCTGACCGTCGCCGAGGTGACGCTGAACGACCAGCTCAACTACGGGGTCCAGTTCTTCCTGGAGAGCGCCAAGCTCGGGCTCCCGATCGACAGCGGCTCGGTCATCAACAGCGCGGCCGGCGCCGTGTTGGGTCAGACGCTGCCCGGGTTCAACCTCCTGGTCGGAAACGCGGCGCTGCCGCGGGTGGTGATCAACGCCCTGCACGACTATACCGACGTCAAGGTGCTCTCCAATCCGTCGCTGGTGGTGGTCGACAATCAGTCCGCCACCCTTCAGGTCGGCGATCAGGTGCCGATCACCACGGGGAGCGCGACGGTGCTGAGCACCAGCAACACCGTCGTCAATACCATCTCCTATCAGAACACCGGCATCATCCTGCACGTGTCGCCGCGGATCAACGCCAACGGCCGTGTCCTGCTCGATGTCGAGCAGGAGATCAGCAGCGTCGACCCCACCAGCGCCACCGGCACGCTGACGCCGACCCTGTCGACGCGCAAGGTCAAGAGCACGATCTCGATCATGAGCGGTCAGACGGTGCTGCTCGCCGGGCTGATCAGCAATACGCAGAGCCGCTCCCGCAGCGGCATCCCGGGCCTCGACCAGCTGCCGGCGATCGGCGACGTGTTCACGCAGAATCAAAAGCAGACCCAGCGCACCGAGCTGATCATCTTCATCAGGCCGCAGATCATCCGCGACGGCGCCGACGCGGCGGTCATCGCCGAGGAGCTGCGCTCGAAGATGCGGGGCAGCAAGATCGGCTCGACCCATCCGCCCGGCGCCGTGGTCCCGAGGGCGCCGGTCGTGGTCCAATGAGCCGTGCCGGCGGCGTCGTCTACGTACGTCGACGCAACGCCCTGCAGACCGCGACCGTCGGGCTGGTTGCGACCGCGGCCGTGGCGGCAAGTCTTGCGGCCTCGCCGGATGTGCACGGCGCGCTGGGGGCCGGGCTCGCGCTGCTGATGCTGGCCGTCGCCGTCATCGATGCGCACAGCTTCATCATTCCCAACGAGCTGACGGCGGCGGCGCTGGCGCTGGCCCTGATCAATGGCGGACTGCAGGATCCCGCGGGTATCATCGACGGCGTCGTCTGGTCGGTCGTGCGCGGCGCCGCGCTGGCCGGCTGTTTCCTCGCCGTGCGCGCCGTCTACCGGCTGATCCGCGGACGTGAAGGCCTCGGGCTCGGCGACGTCAAGCTCGCGGCCGTCGCCGGTGCCTGGCTCGGATGGACCACGATGCCGATCGCGGTCGAGATCGCCGCGCTGGTGGCGTTGGCAGCCTACGCGCTCAGCCGGATGGTCGGTGGCCGGCCGCTTCGCGCAACCGGCCGATTGCCGTTTGGACTCTTCCTGGCGCCGGCGATCTGGCTGTGCTGGCTGCGGGAGACGCTGGTGGACCTGTAGCCATCCGGACTACCGCCCGCGCGAGGGCTGCCACTCGACCGCCAGCCGTTGCCCCTCGGTGCGCTCGACGAGGCTGAGCTTGCCCGCCACCGCGTCGCGAATCCTGACCCAGTCCTGACGCTCGCGTCCACGCGCCTGCGCCACCGCGAGGTTGAGCCATTTGTAGGCGAGCACGTAGTCCAGCGGCAGGCCCTGGCCCTTGTCGTACATCAGGCCGAGCATGTACTGGGCAGTGGGGTTGCCCTGCTCGCTGGCGCTGCGACACCAATAGGCGGCATCGACATAGCTCTGCGGCACGCCGCGGCCGTTGGCGAGCATGTAGCAGAGCACCGCCTGAGCCCCGGGGTCGCCGCGCTGGGCGAGCGGCACGAGGATGCGAGCCGCCGCGGCGTCGTCGTGGCGGCCGAGTGCGGCGACGCCGTCATGAAAGCTGGCCGCCTGGGTCGGGACGAGACCGAGCGCGAACAGCAGCGCGGCCATCAGGATTCGTCTGGTC
>JBEKZK010000670.1:0-3534 GCA_049509935.1 Xanthobacteraceae bacterium
AGATCTGCAGGCTGGCGCCCCCGAGCCCGCGCACCATACGCAGACGCGCGGCGAGGATTTTTTTCCGGTTCGACGGTCCGGCCATGGCGAAAATATGGTCGTCCATGGTGGAGTGTCAAGCGCATCGCCAGCTTGCCTCGCTCACCGCAGGTTCGACAGCGCGGTCCGCAGCCCGTTCGACCAGACCGTCGGTGACACCGCGAGCCTGTGCTCGTGGCAGCCCGGTCCCCAGCCGTCACTCGAGGATGCAATCACCAGGCCGGGTGGCTCAGCATCGACCGAACGAGAGCTGCGGGCCGATGTCATGGCCGTCAGCCGCCCGCAGCGCCGCGATGTATTGCCGGCGCAACTCTCCGGCATCGGCGAAGCGACCACCGCCCCAACTGAAGGGCTCGCCGCCGAGCCGTTCGATCAGCAGATCGGCCATCATCCGCGCATGCCGGTCCCCTGAGCTTCCAACTTCATCGTATGGGCGACGCGGCCCAGATCGTGTGCGGCGATTTTGCGCGCGCGCTCGTGCGCCGCGCCTTCCAGCGACGTGTTGGGAACGAGCGCGTAGACGAGCGTGCAGTCGAGCGCTTGCGCGGCACGGCGCAGCGTCGCGAGCTTGATCGATCCGCTGGCTTCCGACATCTCGAGCGCCTGAACGCTTTGCGGACGGATTCCGAGCCGCTTGGCAAATTGAACGCCCGTCATGTCCACGGCATCACGGATCGCCCTGACCCAGCCCTTCGGCGGCGCCCGGAAGCGTTCTTCGGGCTTGAGCGCCTGAAGGCGTTCGTCCAGCCGGTGCCGGGCCCGTTGGCGTGTGCCCGCTTTCATACCGTAACCTGATTTTTCCTACACTTCATCATGCTATAGGCTGATTATCATGACGACATATCAGACTAAACTGGATTCTGACGCCATGACTGGCCGGCACGCTCTTCCGCCGGGACGGCGGCCGGAGATATGATTCGCGAATGCCCCAGGCTTTCGAAAAAGTGGTCCTCGTCACCGGATTCGAGCCCTACGGGGGGCGCGGCCGCAACCCCGCGGCGGAGATCGCCAAATCCCTCGAGGGCCGGACGATCGCCGGCCATCGGGTCATCGGGCGGACGCTGCCGGTGTCCTATCGCGGGCTCGCCGACCGGCTGGCGGCGCTGGTCGAGGAGCACCACCCGGTGGTGGCGATCAGCCTCGGCCTGTGGCCGGGCGAGCCGATGATCCGGCTCGAGCGCGTCGGCCTCAACCTGGCGGACTTCGAGATCGCCGACAACGAGGGGACGATCCTGGTCGACCAGCCGATCGCCGCCAATGGCGCAACCGGGCTGCTCGCCAGCCTGCCGCTGCGGGCCATCGAGCAGGCGCTGCTCGCCGCCGGCATTCCGGTCCGGCTGTCCGCCACCGCCGGCACGTTTCTGTGCAACGTGACGCTCTACAGCCTGATGCGCATCATCGAGCAGCGCTCGCCCACGGCCCTCGGCGGGTTCATCCACGTGCCCTACATGCCCGAGCAGGTCGCCCTGCTCCTCGCCGAGACCCGGCGCGAGCAGCGCCTCGAGCTGCATCAGCGATCCGACCTCGCCTCGATGGAGCTGTCGACGCAGATCAGCGCGGTGTCGATCGCCATCGCGGCGACGCTCGCGGAGATCGGCAGCGCGTGACCGCCGAACCCGCTCCGATCCTCGAGCTCGACGCCGTCTGCAAACGCTTCGGCGACACGGTCACCGCCGACATGCTGTCGCTCGCGGTCGAGCGCGGCGCGTTCGTGACGCTGCTCGGGCCGAGCGGATCCGGCAAGTCGACGCTGCTGCGCATGGTGGCCGGGCTGGAGCGACCGGATTCCGGCCGCATCCTGATCGAGGGCCGCGACGTCGCCGGCGTTGCGCCGTGGCGGCGCAATCTCGGCATGGTGTTCCAGAGCTACGCGGTGTTTCCCCACATGACGGTGGCGCAGAACGTCGCCTATGGGCTCACGGTGCGCAAGGTGCCGCGGCAGCTGCGCGCGCGGCGCGTGGCCGAGATGCTCGAGCTGGTCGGCCTGCCCGGATTCGAGGACCGCGACATCACCCGGCTGAGCGGCGGCGAGCAGCAGCGCGTGGCGCTCGCCCGCGCGCTGGCGCCGCAGCCGCGCATGCTGCTGCTCGACGAGCCGCTCTCCGCGCTCGACGAAAAAATCCGCCGCGAGATGCAAAGCGAGCTCAAGCACATCCAGCGCCGGACCGGCACCACGTTCCTCTATGTGACGCACGACCAGGAAGAGGCGCTGACCATGAGCGACGCGATCGCGGTGCTCAATCGCGGCATGTGCGCGCAGTACGACGCGCCCGACGTCGTGTTCCGCCGGCCGCGCAGCCGGTTCGTCGCCTCGTTCTTCCGCGGCTGCAACGTGCTCGACGCCGCCTGCCGCATCAGCAACGGGCAGATGATGCTGGCCGTCGGCGGCGCCGAGATGGCGGTGCCGGCGACGGCGACCTCGGTTGCGGCCGGGGCTCGGGTCGCGATCGCGGTGCGCTGCGAGGACCTGCACCTCGGCGCGCGCGCGCAGACGTGCGCGGCGCACTTTGCGGCGCGGGTGGAAGACATCATCTATCGCGGCACCAACGTCGATCACGTGCTGCGCCTCGCCGACGGACAGGTGGTGCTGGCGACCTCGACCCGCCGCGAGCTCGACGACGGCGCCGCCGACGTCATCATCGGCTGCGACCCGGCGGACATCGTCGTGCTGGAGCGTTGAGGATCACCGCGCGGAGCGCCGGCCCACGGCCAGCGCCACCAGCAGCAGCAGCACGGTCACCAGGATGAGCAGGCTCATCAGCGCGTAGAGCGACGGCGACAGCCCGACCTGGAGGAAGGTCGACCAGATATAGGTCTGCACCGTATTGAGCGGCCCCTGCACCAGCGACGTGCGCACCGTCTCGTTGAACGACAGGATCATCGAAAACGTCGCGGCGCCGAGGATGCCGGCGCGGATCAGCGGCAGCTCGACGTCGCGGAAGGCGCGCCAGCGGCCGGCCCCGGTCATGTAGGCGGCCTCCAGGTACACCGGATCGAAGGTCGCCATCACGGTGAGGATGATCAGGGTGGCGAACGGCAGCGCCCACAGGACATGCACAACGCAGATGCTCCACAGCGACGCCGGCAGGTCGAGCTGGCGGAAGAACAGCGCGGTGGCCAGGCCCATGCTGACGCCGGGGACGAACAGCGGCAACAGCACGAGCAGCAGGATGACCCGCGCCATCCGCAGCTCGCGCACCGCCATGGCGGCCAGCAGCCCCAGCGCCGGCGCCGCGAGCGCGGTGACGACGGCGACGACCAGCGTGGTGCCGAGCGCGCCGACCAGAACCGGATTGTCCGGCAGGCTCGCATACCAGCGCAGCGTCAGCGGCTCGCCGGGCGCCGCCGCGCCTCCGGCGCCGATCGAGAACAGGAACGGCGGCACCAGCGGCAGATAGAGCACGCACAGGATCGCGGCGAGCGCCAGCCATATCAGCCACCGTGCCAGGCCGCGGCCGCTCATCTCAGAACCGCCAGCTCAGGATCTTGCCGAGG
>JBEKZK010000671.1:0-3525 GCA_049509935.1 Xanthobacteraceae bacterium
GGAAGCTCGAGGGCGGGCTGAAATTCCAGGGGCTCGCGTCCGATCGGAATGTCGGCCTGCTGCTCAATCTGCTGGGCCTCAACCCGCCGGACGGCGCACTGCGGGGCCTGGACGGCGTGTTGATCGGCCTGCGGACGATCGATCTGCTGGTGGATTCGCTCAGGATCACGTGCCGGTACGTGCCGGTCGTCATTGTCATCGAGGACCTTCACTGCATCGACGCCGCATCCGAGGAGGTGCTCCATCGTGTCATCATGTCGGACGAGGATCTGAAGGTCCTGATGGTGTTCACGCGTCGCCCGGACCATCTCGCGCCGTGGAAGGATCATCCCGATGTGACCACGCTGGAGCTGGCGGCGCTGTCGGCCGAGGACACCACCGCCATCCTCCGCTCACGGCTCGGCGTAACGAGCCTGCCGGCAACGCTCGCCCGGCTGATGACCGACAAGGCCGAGGGCAACCCGCTGTTCGCCGAGGAGATCGCTGGCTTCCTCGTCGAGCGTGGCATGGTGTGGCCGCAGGCCGGCGGTGTCGCATTCGATGCGGCCGCCGTGTCCGCCGCGCTTCCGGGGAGCATCCTGTCGGTGTTGACCGCGCGCATCGATCGGCTGCCCGCGGAGGATCGCGCCATGCTGCAGGCGGCGTCGGTCGTCGGCCGGCGGTTCGACCGTGACCTCCTGGCTGCGATCATCGGCGCCGACGACATCGGGCCCCGTCTCCACACGATCGAAGCGCTCGGTCTGATCCGTTCCGATGTCCTGTCGGGCGACTTCATATTCCGGCATGCGTTGTTGCAGAATGCGCTGTACGGAAGCCTCCTGCAGGGATCCCGCGCAGCCCTGCACGGGAAGATCGCCGAGGAGATCGAGCGGCGCAGCCGCGGTCGCCTGCCGGAGGTCGCGGAGACCCTGGCGTTTCACTACCGCCAGACCGACCGTTCCGACAAGTCGTTCGAGTATCTGGCCATGGCGGCTCACAAGAGCCTCGGAATCTATTCGCTCGCCGAAGCCGAGCGCTTCTCCGAGCAGGCCCTGGCGCTGCTCGATCGCGATCCGCGATGCGCCGACGGCGTGGCCCTGGTCGGACTGCTGGCCGACATGTCACGGCTCCTCCTGTTGACATATCAGCCAAGCCGGCTGGTCCGGCTCGTCGACCGCTACAGACCCGCGGTCGATGCGATACGGAGCAGACCCGATTCCGTCATCCTTCTCGCCAACTATGGCTTTGCCGCTTCCGAGATGTGTCGGCTCGACATCGGCCTTCCTGCCGCCAAACTGGCACTCGAGCAGGCGCTTCGCCTCGACGACAACCGTTGCAAGGCCTATTCACGGGCCGCGCTCGTGTATGCCAACGCCATCATCGGCCAGGAGAGCTCGGACGACAGCCTGCACCAGATCGAGCTGGCCGTCGCCGAAGGCAATGAAACCGACGATACCTATCTGCAGATCTTCGTCCCCTATGTGGGCGCGCTCTACTGCACCCATCGTGGAATGATCGATCGAGGCCGTGCGTTCGCCGCCGACATGCAGGAGCGCGGTCGGGCAGCGCAGGATCCGCGCGCCGCGGCGATGAGCATGCATATTCTCGGCTGGCTCGACGTGCTCGATGGACGGTATCAAGACGCCCTCGCGCGCGGCATCGAATGCTCGCGGCTGGCCGTCACCCCGACCGACCGGGAGCTCGGCATTGCGCTGACCGGCGTGGCGCAAATCGCCTGCGGCAACCACCGCGAAGGCGCCGCGTTGCTCTGGGACTATCGGCACAGGGCGATGAAGAACGAATATCGCACCATCGGCATCGATTCCATGCTCGGCCTCGCCATGGTGATGGCGGGAGACATATCGGGCGGCGTGAAGTTCCTCGAGGAGACGATCGATCACTACGATCGGGCAGGAGACGCGACCGGCCGCTGCATGTCGCGCATCCTTCTGTCGGAGATTTACATCGGGTTCCTCAGCCGACGCGGGCGGCCGCATCTGCCGACCCTGGCCTGGAATTTCGCGTTCGTCGTCGGCGCGCTTCTCGTCGGGTGGAAGACCGCCGAGAAATTGCTGCTGGAGGTTCGCAACAGCCAGATGTACCCCGGCGTCAGTCTCTATCGGGCGCGCGCCGAGGCCGACCTGGGAATCCTCTATCTGCTCGCCAAGCGGAAGGACAAGGGCGGCGAATACCTGAGGCGCGCCCGTCGGATGGCCGAAGAGCTCAACATCGGAATCCTGCTGCAGAAGATCGACGCGGCGCTGGCCGATCTCGCGTGACCGCGTCGTCGCCGCAAGAATCTGGCCTTGAGCATGCCGATGGTGCCGAAAAACACCTGCCCTTGATGCGGCTGAAAATTTAACGGGGCATGGATGCTTACAGCAATGTTTCGCCAAACTTTTGCCTGCCGCCTGACAGATAGATGACCGGCAATGGTGTACAATATATCGAAATTGGCCGAGGCGGCTTCCGAATGGCTGCCCGATCTGCGCGGCCCGGCCGGCGAACGCCGCCAGGCGACGGTGCTGTTCGCGGATCTCGCTGGTTTTACAGCGTTCTCGGAACGTTCCGGCGAAGAAGCCGCCTATGCGCTGATCCGTCGGATGGCGGTGCTGATGACCCAGGCCATCCACGCCCAGGGCGGCACGGTGAGGAGCTTCACCGGCGATGGGATCATGGCCTTGTTCGGGGTGCCGGCTGCACTGGAGGATGCCCCGCTGAGGGCGTGCCGCGCTGCGCTCGCCATCTTGCAGCGCATTCGCTCGGAAGCGGACGAGATCGAGGCGAGATTCGGTCTGCGCCCGCAGATGCGGATCGCCATCAATACCGGGCCAATGATCATCGGCCCGGTGGAAAGCGGCGAGAGCACCGGCATCACGGCGATCGGCGACACCGTCAATCTGGCGTCGCGACTGCAGGCATACGCCCAGCCCGGTACGGTCGTGCTGAGCGAAGCGACGCATTCCCTGGTTCAGGGGCTGGTCGACATTCGCGCCGCCAGCGAGCTCGACGTCAGGGGCAAGGTGGGTAAGCTGCGGATCTACCACCTGGAAGGAATTCGCCGCGATGCCGCAGCGTTCGACCGGTCGCTGAGCCGGGGCCTGACCCCGCATGTCGGGCGCTTGCGAGAGCTGGAGACGCTCGAACGCGGTCTGCAGAGCGCGGCCGGCCGCCTGACCGTGATCGAGGTCGTCGGCGAGCCGGGAATCGGCAAGTCGAGGCTGGTCCACGAGTTTCGTGAGAGGATGGGCGACCGGCCGGTGTTGCTGGTATCGGGAAGCTGCAGCCCCGAACGACAGCAGACGCCACTGGCGCCCTTCATCGACATCCTGCGCCGCACCGCAGGCGTCAGGGAAGGGGAATCCGAAAGCGAGATTGCCCGGAAGCTCGAGGGCGGGCTGAAATTCCAGGGGCTCGCGTCCGATCGGAATGTCGCCCTGCTGCTCAATCTGCTGGGCCTCAACCCGCCGGACGGCGCACTGCGGGGCCTGGACGGCGTGTTGATCGGCCTGCGGACGATCGATCTGCTGGTGGATTCGCTCAGGA
>JBEKZK010000672.1:0-3519 GCA_049509935.1 Xanthobacteraceae bacterium
AAGCATCACCGAGATGCTCGCCCCCGTTCTCGGTTCGCGAATCGCGCTGGAGTTGGACGTGACCGAGCGTCCCTCGCCGGTGGAGGCGGACATCAGCCAGTTCGAGACCGCCCTGGTCAATCTGGCCGCCAACGCGCGCGACGCCATGGATGGCGAGGGACGGCTGCACATTCGTCTCGCCCCCGCCGACGGCCCGCCCGGCGGTCAGAACGGCGGCAGCCCGGGCGGCTTCCTGGCGGTGTCGGTCAGCGACACGGGATGCGGCATCCCGAAAGAGCATCTCGACCAGATCTTCGAGCCGTTCTTTACCACCAAGGAAGTCGGCCGCGGCACCGGCCTCGGGCTGTCGCAGGTCTATGGCTTCGCCCGGCAATCCGGGGGTGACGTGGCGGTCAGCAGCGAGGTCGGCCGCGGGGCGACGTTTACACTTTACCTGCCGGTCGCCCGCAAGCCGCTTCCGCAGGTCGACCACGATGACGCCGGGAATCGTCCCCAGCCGCGCGAGCACGGATGCGTCCTGGTCGTGGAGGACAACCCGGATGTCGGCGAGTTCTCCACCCAGCTGCTCAACGACCTCGGGTATCACACGATGCTCGCGGCAAACGCCCAGGAAGCACTGAAGTTGCTGGACGAGAATCCCTCCCGCTTCGACCTGGTATTCAGCGATGTGGTCATGCCGGGCATGGACGGAGTGGCGCTCGGTCAGGAGGTTCGCCGGCGGCTTCCTCGCCTGCCGTTCGTGCTCGCCAGCGGTTACAGCCACGTGCTGGCGGACGAGGGAACCCACGGGTTCGAGCTGCTGCACAAGCCCTACTCGGTCGAGAGTCTGTCACGAATCCTGCGGCGTGTCTTTCGCCAGCAGTGAAGAGAAAGGCGATCCGCCGATCGGTGTACAGACGCTCTTGCCCGTCAACCCGCCTTGAACGAGGCCCGAACGTCTTCGATGGGCCAAACCTTTTCAGCATCGATCACCCGGATTCTGGACTTGTCCAACATATTGATGAGCACGTGCGAGCAATGCTCGTCCTCTACCTTGGAGACGAGAAACTCGGTGCTGGGCAACCATTGCAGCGTCGCCGGCACATCACCCGGCCATACGCGCCATCGGGAACCGTCGCTCAGTTGCACGATGTCGCTGGCATCGTGCCTCTCGAGCCGAACCGGCGCGGCGTCGGGCTCCTCGACGGGCGGCGCCGGCTGGACCGCCGCGACGGGGTCGGAGGCGGCCATGGAATCCTCCAGGCCGAGCTCCAGGGATTTTTCGCGGCGCTCGCGTTCGATGGCTTCCTGTCGTTTCTTGTCCAAGGTGCAGTCACATCCGAGGTTTCCAGACAAGCCTTCAACGTCGTTCGAAGCCCCCGGTTCCCGCCATCCGGCAGAGCGCCTGACCTTTCGGCGGCCGGCGTCGTCAGACGCGCTTGCCGCCGACCAGCTGGAACAGCCGGTCCGGACTGAGCGGAATCTCCAGGAGCTCGATGCCGAGCGCGCGCAGCCCGAGCGCGTCCTCGATCGCCTGGGCGAACAGGGCCCCGACCGGTATGGCTCCGGCTTCGCCGGCGCCCTTCATGCCGAGCGGGTTGAGCGGCGAGGGGGTGACGGTGTGGCCGAGCCGCATGCGCGGCACGTCGAGCGCGGTGGGCAGCAGATAATCGGCGAGCGAGGCGTTGGTCAGCTGGCCGTCCGCGTCGAACATCAGCTTTTCGTAGAACGCATTGCCGATCCCCTGGGCGACGCCGCCGTGGATCTGGCCGTCGAGAATCAGCGGGTTGATGACGGTACCGCAGTCGTGCACCACCACGTAGCTCCTGATCTCGATCATCATCGTCTCGGGATCGACCTCGATGATCATGGCGTGCACGCCGTTCGCCGTGGTGCTGCCCGACGGGCCGAAATAGCGTGTCGCCTCGAGCCCCGGCTCGCTGTCCGGACGCACCGCGCCACGCATCGGGTTCGCCTTGCGGGCAAGCTCGCCGAGCGAGATCCTCAGGCCCGGCGCGCCGGTCACCGCGACGTGACCGTCCTCCAGCACCAGGTCCACCTCCGCGCATTCGAAATGCTCGGAGGCAAGCCGCAGGATCTTGGTGCGCACGGCGTCCGAGGCTTCGGCGATCGCGGTCCCGGCCACCACCGCTCCGCGGCTCGCGAACGTGCCGGCACCCCAGTAGAACTGATCGGTGTCGCCGGTGACGACGTCGACGTCGCGGACGTCGACTCCCACCCGGTCGGCGGCGATCTGGGCGAAGCTGGTGAAGTGCCCCTGGCCCTGCGTGCCGATGCCGGACGCGACGCTGACCTTGCCGTTGGTCTGCACCTGCACCCTGGCGCCCTCGTAGGGGCCGATGCCGGTGCCCTCGACATAGCACGCAACGCCGATCCCGACGGCGCGTCCCTCGCGGCGCAGCCGCGGCTGCTCCTCCTCGATGAAACTGCGGTAGCCGACCATGTCCAGGGCCTTGTCGAGCACCGGCTCGTAGTTGCCGCTGTCGTAGGTGAGCGGCGCGAAATCCTGGTAGATGATGTCGTTGCGATACGGGAACGCGTCCGGCGGGATGAGGTTGCGGCGGCGGATCTCGGCGCGGTCGATGCCGAGCTCGTGCGCCGCGATGTCGAGCAGCCGCTCGATCACGAACACGCCGTGCTGCCGTCCGGCGCCGCGATAGGGCGTGACGATCGGCGTGTTGGTGAACACCGACGTGAAGGTCGAGTCGTAGGCCGGCACCACGTAGGGGCCGAGCAGGGTGCACTGGCTGTTGATCGGGATGGTCAGCCCGTAGGGATTGTAGGCGCCGGTGTCGTGCAGAAACACGTCCTTGACACCGAGGATCCTGCCATCCGGGGAGAGCGCGATCTCGGCGTCGTGGATCTGGGAGCGCTCGTGCGTGGTGGCGAAGAAATGCTCGAGGCGATCCTCGATCCATTTGATCGGCCGATCGAGCCGCATCGCCGCCCACGGCAGCAGAATCTCCTCGGGATAGAACATCATGATCTTCGGCCCGAACCCGCCGCCGATGAACGGCGCGATCACCCGCATCTGCCGCTCGCCGAGGCCGAGCGTCGTGGCGAGCCCGTTGCGCACGAAGACCGGAGCCTGGGTGGTATCCCACAGCGTCATGTGGCGCGCCCGCGAGTCCCACGACGCCACCACGCCGCGCGTTTCGATCGGCATCGAGGCGCCGTGATCGTAGGTCAGACGCCGCCGGATCACCCGATCGGCGGCCGCCGCCGCGGCCGCGTAGTCGCCCTTGATCTGACGCGCCCGCGCCGCGACGTTGGCCGGCACATCGTCGTGCACCCGTGCCGAATCCTCCAACGCCTGTGTCAAATCGACGATCGCCGGGAGCGGCTCGTAGTCGACCTCGATCAGCGCCACCGCGTCCTCGGCGAGATAGCGCGATTCCGCGATCACGATCGCCAGCGGCTCGCCGACGTGGCGGACCTTGTCGCTGGCCAGCGGCGTCTGGGTGCGGTCGTTGAACACCAGGCCTTCGATCGGCGGTGGGGGCACCACGAGGGGCCCCG
>JBEKZK010000673.1:0-3519 GCA_049509935.1 Xanthobacteraceae bacterium
CGAGGCGGCCGGAGGCGCATGAGCCGAGATAGCCGGCGTGGATCTCGATGCCGAGATAATCGACGAGATTGCGGGTATTGGCAGGTGTCGGGGGAATGACGATGACGGGTTCGAGATCGGTGAGATCGATCTGGTGGACCGCCGCATACTCGGCGTCCGCATCACTGAACACCGGGTCGAGCTGCTTGCGTGCGCGCGATCGGGCCCAGCGCAGGCGCTCCTCGTTCTCGGGGTTGACGACGGCGGTCAGCGCGCCGGTGAACATGGCGAGCCCTGTGATCGTCTGCAGGCCTTCGGTCGACAGGTGCGCGAGTGCCGGACCACCGATCTCCAGCACCTGGAAACGACAGGAGGCAGGCCCCATGACCCGCACCAGGTGGTGGAAGACGTCACGCGCCATGACGCCCGGCTGCAGCCTGCCGGTCAGATTGACGCGAACCGTATGCGGGACCTTGAGCGAGATGCGCTCGCGCACGAAGGCTTCGAGCAGATTGCGCCTGATGCCCATCGCCAGTGTGCCGAAAGTCCCGAGCTGGCTGATATGGCCGTCGAAATGCACCACGAATGCGCCGGGCACCGCGTAGCCGACTTCGGCCGCGACCTGGTGACCGATGCCGCGCCGCTCGAACAGCGGAACACGGTTCGCCGTGCACCATTCGCGGGTGCCGATGTGCAGCTCCTCCTCCTTCGGCGAAGCGGCCGGAACCATATGATCGATGAAGATCGCGAAACGATCCGGCTCGGCGACCCTCTGGATGCCGAAGTCCTCCTTCATCGACTTGAAATAGACGTCGGTGTAGCCGGGGAAATCATAGGCGATGACGTAGTCGGGCTTCGCCATGATCTCGTCGCCCGCCTTCACATGGTCGCGGCCGGAGACGCGGGCGAGAATTTTCTCGGTGATCGTATAGCCCATTGAAGGTTGTCTCCGCTGATCAGTTGCCGAGCCCGAGAGAGCCGGGATTCATCAGCCCTCTCGGGTCGCTCAACAGCCCTTCATCTCCGAGTCGTGCGTGCAGGGATTCGGCGAGGGTTGCGTCGCTCCCGTCCACGATGAGTGCGATGTTCATATCGTCCTCACCCCGCGGCTCGCAGCGGCACGAAGCGATAATCCGATCCGTGGCGGCGGATGGTTCCCGCATGCGGCGCGCCGAAGTGCGACGGGAAGATCACCGTGTCGCGATCTGCAACGGAGTCCAGGACGCGGGCGCGGGTCTTGCGAGCGGTCACCTGATCCACGCAGAAGCGGCTGTTCCATTGCGGCCGCACGATCTGCATCGGCTGATGGAAGACATCGGCGGTGAACAGGGCGCTCGCACCATTCGAGACGAGCTTCACCGCCAGTTGGCCCGGCGTATGTCCGGGAATCGCCTCGAACGAAAGCCCCGGGATGATCTCATCGCCGTCACGCACCGTGTCCACGAGGCCGGCTTCCACCACCGGCGTGACGCTGTCCGCAATGACCGGAACGGTCTCGGGCGCCTCGTGTCCGAGCGTCGGGCGCTGCACGTCGGCGAGCTCCTCGGCGCCGAAGACGTAGCAGGCCTTCGGGAAGGTGGGCACCCAGCGGCCTTCGACCGCGCGTGTGTTCCATCCCACGTGGTCGAGGTGGAGATGGGTGTTGATCACGTGCGTGACCTCGTCGGGCCGCACGCCGGCCGCCGCCAGACGGTCCAGATAGGGCAGGTCGAGCTGATGAAAGCGGCGGAAGGCGGGGAAATCGCGGGTCTTGCCGTTGCCGCAACCGGTATCGATGACGATGACATTCCGCCCGTCACGCACCAGCCAGGACTGCATCGACGACATCAGCTTGCCGGACGCCCGATCGCGAAAGCGGTCGCCGGCGAGCTGGTCGTCCTCGTCGTAGACGGCAGGGTCGAAATCCGGAAACAGGAAGGCTGGATCGAAACCGGGCGTCAGCATCTCCTCGACCCGGGTCACGGTGAACGCGCCGATGCGCGCTTGCAACATGTGATCCTCCCTGGTCCGGCCTTTGGTCAGGCTCGTTGTGCGTCGGGCGCGATAAGGGCACGGCTTCCGCCGTCGTGTCAACTTGCAAAATTCATTTCGTCGTGCGAAATGCGCCGGGGAGACATCCGGCGCCATGACGAAGACGGATCCACAGACCGCGGATCGCACCAAGCGCAGCGGCGGCGTCCGCGCGGTGACGCGTGCGCTGGCGATTCTGCGCGCATTCGAGGCAGGGTCTCCACTGTCGCTCGGTGAGATCGCGGCCTCGGCCGGTCTCGACAAGGGAACGACGCGACGCCTGTTGCTGACATTGATGGAGGGGCGCGTCGTCACCCAGGAGGCCGAGACGCAGCGCTACGCGTTGGGCAGCGTCATCCGTTCGCTTGCCGCGGCGGTTCCGGAAGGCATGGACCTTCGCAGCGTGGCGAGGCCGGTTCTGGTCGCGCTGGCGACCGAGCTGCACATGACGGTGTTCCTGTCGATCTATCGCGACGGCCAGGCCATCTGCCTCGACCGCTTCCACGATCTGCAGGGCATGGAAGTGCGCTGGTGGCAGGTCGGAGGCACGCTGCCGCTCAATTGCGGAGGCGCGCCCAAGCTGCTGCTGGCGCACCAGGAGCAGGCCGAGATCGATCGCGTCCTCGGCCGGGGATTGACCGCCTTGACGCCCAGGAGCATCGTCGACCCGGCCATGCTCCGCAAGCGCCTGTCGTCCATCAGGAAGGCGGGCTTCTGCTTTGCGGTCGACGACGTGGCGCTCGGCCTGGCGGCGCTCGCGGTGCCCCTGTTCGACCGGCAGCACCAGCTCGTCGGCGCCGTCAGCATGGGGGGCCTCAAACCGCAAATGTCGGATCGCGGCCGGCCCATCCATCTGGAACGTTTGCGCCAGGCCGCGGAGGCGATTCGAGCGCGCCTGTGATCCGGCGGCGCGCCCGTTGGTCACATCGAGGGGCCGTCTCCGATCGGTCTGTAAACCATCAGGCGCGTCGTCCGCCCTCGTAAACGACGAATCCGTGCCGCACCTCGCTCGGGCCCGCCGGGGCGGCGAACCGCGGCGCCCCCGTCTCCACGCCGGATCCGAGATGGCGCAGGGTGCCGAGCGAGATCGCTTCGAGCCGGCTCGCCCCGACCCACACCGGCGGGACGAGCGCGGTCAGCACGCCGATCATCCGGGCACTGTCCTGGCCGCGGTGGCGCAACGGGAGCAGCAGGAGCTCGAGATCACTGGCGAACCCTTCTGCGGTGCGTCCGCCGGCGCCGGCGACGACGCCGACCGTCTCGTTGCCGATGACGCTCACGAGGTGGCGCACTGCCGGCCGGAACGCCGGCGACCACAAGGAGACGAAGGCCTCGCCGCGCAGCTCGCGACCGAACAGCGCACAGACCCGGGTGCCGGCGAGCCGGAAGCGCGGGCCGGTGGCCGGATCGTGGGACAGGATGAACGTGTCACCGAGCGCCGCCCGGATGGCTCCGGGCTCGATGTCACTGCGCTCGGGAGCAGGACACGCTCCGCGGCGGTGGTCCCAATAAGAGAAGAGCTCGCGGCTC
>JBEKZK010000674.1:0-3518 GCA_049509935.1 Xanthobacteraceae bacterium
CCGTGCTGGCGCAGGTGATCGCTGGCACCTCGGTCAGGCAAGTGGTCACCACCCAGCTCGGCGACATGCTGGGGTTCCCGAGGAGCTATCTGGTCAACGCGGTCGTCAGGCATGTGAAGAAGATGGTGCCGACCTGGCGCATCCCGGGCGCCATCACCTTCAAGTCGGCGCTGCGCAGCGGCGGCAGCCGGCGCTTCGAGCCGGTCGACGTGCAGCCCGACGAGATCGCGTTCCTGCAATACACCGGCGGCACGACGGGCGTCCCCAAGGGGGCGATGCTCACGCATTGCAACATGGTTGCCAATGTGCAACAGGGGCACGCCTGGCTGAAGCCGGTGCTGGCGGAAGGCCGCGAAACCATCATCACGGCGTTGCCGCTCTATCACATCTTCGCTCTTATGGCGAATTGCCTGACCTTTACGAAGATCGGCGCGACCAACGTCCTGATCCTCGATCCGCGCGACACCGCCGGACTGGTCAAGGAGCTCGCCAAACGTCCGTTCTCGGCTATTACCGGGGTGAATACCCTATTCAACGCGTTGCTCAACAATCCGGATTTCGCCAAGCTCGACTTCTCGCATCTGAAGGTCGCGGTGGCCGGCGGCATGGCGGTGCAACAAGCCGTGGCCGAGCGCTGGAAGCAGGTCACCGGCAAGGCGCTGATCGAGGCCTATGGGCTGACCGAGACATCGCCCGGCGTGACCCTCAATCCTCTCGACCTTGCCGACTACAACGGCGCCATTGGCTTGCCGCTGCCCTCGACCGAGATCGCGATTCGCGACGACGACGGGAATGATCTTCCGATCGGCCAGGTCGGCGAGATCTGCGTGCGTGGTCCCCAGGTCATGCAGGGCTACTGGCGGCATCCTGTGGAGACCGAGAATGTTCTCGGCCCCGATGGATTCCTGCGCACCGGCGATTTGGCGACGGTCGACGACAAGGGGTTCGTGCGGATCGTCGACCGCAAGAAGGACATGATCCTGGTATCGGGCTTCAACGTCTATCCGAACGAGATCGAGGACGTCGTCGCGCTCCATGTCGGTGTCCTGGAAGTTGGCGCGGTCGGCGTTCCCGATCCGAAGTCCGGCGAAGCGGTGAAGATCGTCGTGGTGAGGCGGCAGGCGGATCTCACCGCCGAGGCGCTGATAACCCACTGCCGCAGCCATCTGACCGGATACAAGATTCCGCGCTACGTCGAGTTTCGATCCGAGTTGCCGAAGACCAACATCGGCAAGATCCTGCGCCGGGCCCTGCGCGAGCAGGCCGCGTGAACAATCCGCCGGGCATTGCGGCGGCGCGCCGGGCCGACATGTTGGGCCGACATTTTATTCAACGTTTACAACCACCGCCGGCCAGTTCCTGGCAGGACGGCGTTCGATTACGCTTGCGGCAGAGATGAAGAAAGTGCAGCTTGCGTCCGCGATGGCGCTCTCTGCCATCGTCGCGACGAGATCGCGCACGTGGACCCAGGAGATGATGATGGCGACCGGTACCGTGAAGTGGTTCAACCCGACCAAAGGCTACGGCTTCATTCAGCCGCAGGGTGGCGGGCAGGACGTATTCGTGCACATTTCTGCCGTAGAACGGGCAGGATTGAGCACACTGAACGAAGGCCAGCATGTCGAGTATGAGATCGTGAGCAATCGCGGCAAGAGCTCGGCCGAAAATCTCAAGGTGAAGTGATCCGGAGCTGCCAAGCCCGCGCAGAATCGCAAACGCGTCAGCGGGAAAGCCAAATCCAGCGCAGCACAATCTGGCAGATCTGCCGATCCGGTAGGTAACCTTTCGGTCCACCGATCCGCAGTCAGCTCGGCGCCGGCCCCGGCAGTGGGGGCGCCGAACGCCACGTTCACCCATAGCAACTGGCCTGCATGCTCACGCAGCCGTGGACATGCCGGCCGTTCGCTCCATCTCCCGGCGCAGCCGCAGGCCGAGCGAGCCCTCGTCGAGGGCAACATCGCTCATCCGCAACATCGATCCCGACGAGACGTCCCGCGTCAGGCGCAGCCGGTGCGCGAGGCCGATCGGCAGCACGCTTTCGGCGAGACTGCGTGCCGCCGGGATGAGCTTGCCGTAGACCGTGAAGCCCCCTTCGCCGTCGAGCGTCTCGCCGGCGTGAAGCGCCCGCTTGGCCACCGCCGCCACGTCGCCCCGCCATGCGCGCGCGGAGCCGGTCGATTCCCGGCGCAGCGCCGCGTTGAGCACCGAGATCGACAATTCCAGCCCGATCAAATGGAACGGCTTGTACATGGCGGCGTACTGGCCGGTCGAATCGGTCGGCAGGCCGTACTGGGTAAAGCATGCTGACGTATATGTGTTGGGGGCTTTCAGCACGACGTAGACGCCCCAGCGCAGATCGCGAAACACCGGCCGTCCGTCGCGCTCGATCGACGAGACGACCTCGACCATGCCGTCGTGCTCGAGCTGCCCGCCCACCGCCCGCGGCCGCAGCACGCGGGCCAGGTCGTCCACGCCGCACGGCGGAAATCCGAGGCCGTCCTGCGGAACGTCGAGCAGGCACGCATTGGCGATCGCCGCCATTTCGATCGCCGACTTGGTGCCGTCCAGGAACGAGTTGAACATCTGCGGGTTCATTCCTGCCGTTCGCGCCTGCTCTGGCGTGAGGCCGTAGTGACTCCACACGTCTTCGGGCGTCGCCGTGTGGTACGCCGGCAGGTACTTGGTGCCCTTGCCGGCGGCCGCCACCACGAAGCCCGCCGAGCGCGCCCAGTCGACCATTTCGGCGACCAGGGCGGGCTGATCCCCGTAGGCCATCGAATAGACAACGCCTTTCCGCCGCGCCTTTTCGGCGAGCAGCCAGCCCGCCAGGACATCGGCTTCGACATTGACCATCACGATGTGCTTGTCGGCCTCGATGGCCGCCAGCGCATGGGCCAATCCGGCGGTCGGATCGCCGGTCGCCTCGATCACGACCTCCACGGCGCCGTCGGTCGCGGCATCGGCGCCCTGAGCGCTGAAGCGGGTCCGAGCGATCCGCGCCGCGTCCCACCCGACCGCGCAGCAAGCCAGCCTCGCCCGCTCCGGGTCGAGGTCCGCAATGACCGCGACCTCGAGCCCGGCGATGGTCGGCACCTGCGACAGGAACATCGAGCCGAATTTACCCGCGCCGATCAACCCGACGCGGACCGGCCTACCGTCGGCCGCGCGGGCGGCGAGCTTCGATTGCAGGCTCATGTGGCCGTCCTACTCGGCGGCGATCCGGTACGATCGTGCATAGCGCACCAGCGCGTCGTCGGCGACCGGCTCGATCGGCGTGAAGTCGCGATGGGCGATCCATTCCGGCCGGTTGAGCTTGGTGATGTGGTTGGAGACCGCGCACAGGGTCAGATACACGATCTTCCGGGGATAGGGCGTGATGTTGGGCGGCGAGGCATGCACCAGGTTGCCGTGGAACATCACCGCGGTGCCGGGCTTGCCCGTCGGTGCCACGATGCCGCCTGCGTCGGCGAGCCGGGTCACCGTCTCGTTGTCGAGGGTCCACAATGGGTAGGAGGTTG
>JBEKZK010000675.1:0-3516 GCA_049509935.1 Xanthobacteraceae bacterium
GGGCGCGCACGGTCTGGAACACGTTGTTGCGCTTGAACAGGCTCTGCACCACCGGAAGGTCGGCCCAGATCTCCGATTCGAACACGCCGCCGTCGGCGGAGAACACGCCGACCACCGTCCACCGGCTGCTGCCGAACGTGATGGTCTGGCCGAGGTCGAAGCCCTGGAACTCGCCGCGCAACGCCTTGCCCACCACGATCTCGTTGCTCCCCGGCGCGAACATGCGTCCCTCGATCATCACGATGCCCCGCCGCAACGCGGCGCCACGCGGGCCGACGCCGCGCAGCGGCAGGTTCGCCTTGGTCCGCGTGCTGCGCTTGATGCCGTCGACCGTCAGGTAGAGCTCGCCGGAGACCTCGGGCTTGCCGTCGGCGCCGGCGGCGATGCCGGGGCCTTCCTCGATCAGCCGCACCTGATCGCGCATCACCACGCTGTTGATCTCCGACTGCGAGCCGCCGCGCATCACGACCGCGATATCGTCGGCGCCGGAGCCCGCGATGGTGCGCTGGAACCCGTTCGCCATCGCGAGGAACGACAGCAGCACCATGACGACGAGCCCGACCGCCGTCACCGTCGACAGCGACAGCCACAGGCGCTGCGGCATGCTCTTGTGATTGATCACCGTGACCGCCGTGATCTGCAGCAGGAGCGAGCGCATCGGGTCAGCTCCGGCCGAGCGCTGCGGAGATCTTCAGGCGCATGGCGTTGAGCGCCGGGACCAGGCCGGTGAGGATGCCGAGCGTCAGCATCAGGCCGACCGCCGCCGCCGCGATGTCGGGCGGCAGCGCCAGCGTCGGAACGAAGGTCATCAGGCTTTCCCGCATGTTGGCGATCACGATGAACGCGATGGCGAGACCCGGCAGGCCGCCGATCAGCGCCAGCAGGATCGATTCGCCGAGCACCATGCGCAGAATGCGGCCGCCGGAAAAGCCGAGCGTCTTCAGCACCCCGATCTCGCGGGTGCGCTCGCGCACCGTCATCACCATGGTGTTGCCGACGATCATCAGGATGGTCACGAACGCCGCCCCGACCACCAGCCCGACGATCAGCGCGATGTTGCCGAGCTGGGCGGCGAACGCCTTGTTGAACGCCTTCTCGGTGTCGGTCGCGGTCTCGTAGGGCGAGTTGGCGAACATCTGGTCGATCGCCTTCGTCACCTGGTCGTTCATGGCGGACGAGGCGGTGCGCAGCGCCAGCCAGCCGATCTGGTCCTTGCCGAACGACCGCGTCTCGTCGAAATAGGCGTACTGCAGCAACATGATGTTGGTGTCGTTCTGCGGCGTGCGGCCGGCAAACGATCCCACGATGGTGAAGTCCCAGGTGTGCGAGCCGTTCTTCTGGGAGAAGATGTTGCTGGAGATCGGAATGTGGTCGCCGACCTTCCAGCCCCACTTCGCCATCATCCGCTCGCCGACCAGCGCCCCGGTGCGCTCGCGGATGAAGGCCGACCGCGCCTCCGGCGCGATGACGAAGTCGCTGTCGTAGAGCTTCATGTAGCTCTCGGGCTCCACCGCCATCACGATGAGGAAATTCCTCGGATCCTGATAGTAACCGCCGAACCAGTTGAGATGGCTGACCTCGCGCACGCCGTCGATGGCGGCGACGCGATTGTAGTAGGAGATCGGCAGCGGCTGGGTGAAGTTGATCTTGTTGACGACCACCAGGCGATCGGCGGCGGCGCGGTCCTGGCCGGCGTTGAAGGCGCGCTCGAAGCTCGCCAGCACGCCGAATATCGCGAACGCGATCAGGATCGAGACGATCATCAGGATCGCGCGCAGCTTCTTGCGGAACAGGTTCTTGCGGATGAGGACGAGCTCGTTCACGCTGCGAGCTCCTTCTCGATGAAGCGGCCCTTGTCGAGGTGGAGCACCCGCTTGGCGTATTTCGCCGCCGCCGGGTCGTGGGTCACCATCACGACGGTCTTGCCGAGGTCGCGGTTGAGCAGCTGCAGGATCGACAGGATTTCGTCGGCGGTGGCGCGGTCGAGGTCCCCGGTCGGCTCGTCGCACAGCAGCAGGGCCGGGTCGGACACGATGGCGCGCGCGATGGCGACGCGCTGCTGCTGTCCGCCCGACATCTCGCGCGGGTAATGCTTGACCCGGTCGGCGAGGCCGACGACGCCGAGCGCGGTCTCGACCCTGCCGCGCCGCTCCTTGCGCCCGAGCCTGGTGAGAAGCAGCGGCAGCTCGACGTTCTGCGCAGCCGTGAGCATCGGCATCAGATTGTAGAACTGGAAGATGAAGCCGATATGGGACGCCCGCCATGGCGCGAGCTCGCCCTCGGACAGCTGGTCGATGCGTTCGCCGGCGACGCCGATCTCGCCCGCGTCGGCGCGGTCGATGCCGCCGAGCAGGTTGAGCAGCGTGGTCTTGCCGGAGCCCGACGGGCCCATCACGGCGATGAAGTCGCCGCGCGGAATCGTGAGATCGAGATGGTCGAAGATGGTGATCGTTTCCCTGCCCTTGACGAAGCGCTTGCACAGATCGACGAGGGTGACCATCGAGGCATCTGGTGACAACATGAGTCTCTCTCGGAGTTTTTCCTGGCTGGTGCCGCTCAATTGGCGCCGGACGCCGCCTCGGAGCGCGCCGCGGCGGGCGCGCCGTCTTCCAGGAAGGTGACCTTGACCGCCATGTCGGGAAGGATCCGCGGGTCCTTCAGCTTCAAGCCGATGCGGACCTTGACGGTCGCCTTCTCGCGGTTGGCGGTCGGCACGATGGCGATCACGGCGCCAGGGATGATCCAGTCCGGGTAGGCATCGAGCAGCGCGTCGACGCCGGTGCCGGCATGCACGCGTCCGATGAAGGCCTCGTTGACGTCGACCTCGATCTCGATGGAGTCCATGTCGACGATGGTGCAGATTCCGGTGCGGGTGAAGCCGCCCGCCGACATCGGCGAGATCATCTCGCCGGGTTGCGCGCTCCGCTCGACCACGACCCCGTTGAACGGCGCGCGAATCTGGTGCTTCTCGAGCACTGCGCCGGCGCGCTGCGCGTCGAGCCGTGCGGTCGCCAGCTGGGCCTGTGCCTGGCGCAGCTGGGCGCGCAGCACAGCGGCTCTGGCCTCCGCCTTGGTCAGGTCCGCCTCGCTGGCGAAATTCTTCTGCGTCAACGTCTGGGTGCGGTTGAGGATGCGCTCGGCATCGCGCAGATCGGCCGCGATTGCGGCGCCGGCCGCGTCGGACGCCTCGGCGCGCGACTGGGCGAGCGCGAAATCCTTGTCCGCCAGAACATTGTCGAGCCGGGCCAGCACCTGCCCCGATTCCACCACCACGCCTTCGTCGACCAGCAGCTCGACCACCTTGCCGGTGACCTCCGCCGCAACCGTGGCCTTGCGCCGCGCCACGACGTAGCCCGATGCAATCAGGCTGCCGGCGCGCCGTGGCTCCGCCGCCACGGTCTGTGGGCGCGCAAGCTCGGGCGGCGCGGCCTGCGGCGCCGCGATCTCGGCAGCAGGCGCCTTCGCCGGGGCCACCGGGATCATGAACCAGATCACCGCGCCGACGCCCGCCAGGAT
>JBEKZK010000676.1:0-5411 GCA_049509935.1 Xanthobacteraceae bacterium
TTACGGACGGTCGATTCTACGGGAGCCCCCTCACCCCGACCCTCTCCCCGCAGGGGCGAGGGAGTCCGGCCGAGTTTGTTGGAGATACGGCGACTCACCGAAGCTCACCAGGCTCTCGGGGCCCCGCCGTGACGGCGCTGGCCGCAGTCGAAAGACCCGCCTCGCCGGCCCGCGCCATCGTTACCGTGTGCTCGATGATCGCGACGCTGATGCAGGCGCTCGACAACACCATCGCCAACGTGGCGCTGCCCTACATGCAGGGCACGTTCTCGACCACCCTCGACCAGATCACCTGGGTGCTCACCTCCTACATCGTGGCGGCCGCCATCATGACGGCGCCGGTGGGGTGGCTGTCGGCGCGGTTCGGGCGCAAGAACTTCTTCCTCGCCTGCGTGACCGGCTTCACGGTGGCGTCGATCCTGTGCGGTCTCGCCGAGACCTTGCCGCAGATGGTGGTGTTCCGCCTGCTCCAGGGCTCGTTCGGCGCCGCGCTGGTGCCGCTGTCGCAGGTCACCATGCTCGACCTCTATCCGATCGAGCAGCGCGGCTCCGCGATGGCGATCTGGGGCATGGGCGTGATGGTCGGGCCGATCCTCGGACCGACGCTGGGCGGCTATCTGACCGACATCTACAACTGGCGCTGGGTGTTCTACATCAACCTGCCGTTCGGAATCTTGGCGGTCGCCGGCCTGTGGCTGTTCATGGAGGACACCGGACGCAACAGCAGGCTGCAGTTCGACTGGACCGGGTTCGCGGCACTCAGCCTCGGCATCGGCGCGCTGCAGCTGATGCTCGACCGCGGCGAGCAGCTCGACTGGTTCGGCTCGACCGAGATCGTGGTCGAGACCGTGCTGAGCCTGCTCGGCGTCTATCTGTTCGTCGTCCACATGTTCACCGCGCGCAAACCGTTCATCCCGCCGCGAATCTTCCGAGACGTCAACTTCGTCGCCGGCGTCCTGGTGATGCTCGCCATGGGCATGGTGCTGCTGGCGAGCTCGGCGCTGCTCGCGCCCTACCTGCAGAACCTCGGGGGCTACTCGGTGTCGCAGGCGGGCCTGCTGATGGTGCCGCGCGGCGTCGGCACCATGATCGCCATGCTGGTCGCCGGCCGCTCGGTCAACCGCATCGACCCGCGGCTCCTGATCCTGTGTGGCGTCGTGATGCTGTCGAGCACCATGTGGGAGATGTCGGGCTGGACGCCCGACGTCAGCGCCTGGTCGCTCACCGTGACCACCCTGATCCAGGGTTTCGGGCTCGGCTTCGTCTTCATTCCGCTCAACGTCATCTCGTTCGCCACCCTGCCGGCGGAGCTGCGCACCGACGGCACCGCGCTGTTCAGCCTGATGCGCAATGTCGGCGGCGCGGTCGGCATCTCGATCACGTCGTTCCTGCTGGCGCAGAACACGCAGATCATCCATGCGCGCATCGCCGAGCACGTGACCCCGTTCAATCGCATGCTGCAGAGCGGCGGCGCCATGCTGTACTGGAACACGGCCACGGCCCCGGGACGGGCGGCGCTCAACGTGGAGGTCACCCGGCAGGCGCAGATCATGGCCTATGCCAATGACTTCAAGTTCATGTTCATGGTGAGCCTGCTGGTCGCCGTGCTGCTGCTGTTCATGCGCCGGCCCAGCATGCACGCGGCACCGGCCGACCACGCCGCCGCCATGGACTGATCGCAAAGGGAACGACCGTGGACGCACGCAGCGTCGCATCGGCGCGGGATGCCGCGGACCAGAGGGATTCGGGCTACGCCTGGGTGCGGCTCGCCGTCTCGGTGCTGCTCGCGACCCTCGGTGGCGTCGGCATGTGGTCGGTCGTGGTGGCGCTGCCCGCCGTCCAGGCGGAATTCGGCGTCGGCCGCGGCGAGGCGGCGCTGCCGTACGCGATGACCACGGTGGGATACGCCTTCGGTGGCATCCTCACCGGCAGGCTCGCCGACCGGTTCGGCGTTGTGGCGAGCGCCTGGGCGACCGATCTGTGGCAGTTCGCGCTTGCCCAGGGCCTGCTGATCGGCAGCGGCAGCTCGGCCACGTTCGGGCCGCTGATCGCCGACATCTCCCACTGGTTCGTGCGCCGCCGCGGCATCGCGGTCGCGATCTGCGCATCCGGCAGCTACCTGGCCGGCGCGATCTGGCCACCGGTGGTGCAGCATCTGATCGCCGGCGAGGGCTGGCGTCGCGCCCACGTCCATATCGGCCTGTTCTGTCTCCTCGCCGTGACCGCGCTGGCACTGACGCTGCGGCGGCGGGCGCCGATGCCAGGCGACCTCGGCATGGGAACGCCGGCGAGCAGCGGCACGCTCGCGCTCGGCCCCAACACCCTGATGATCGTCCTGTCGGTCGCAGGGTTCGCCTGCTGCGTCGCGATGGCGATGCCGCAGGTGCACATCGTCGCCTATTGCGGGGATCTCGGCTACGGCGTGGCGCGCGGCGCCGAGATGCTGTCGGTGATGCTCGGCTGCGGCATCGTCAGCCGCATCGCGTCGGGATGGATCGCCGACCGCGTCGGCGGCCTTGCGACCCTGCTGCTCGGCTCGGTGCTCCAGGCGACCGCGCTGACGCTCTACCTGGCGTTCGACGGGCTTACCTCGCTGTTCGTGATCTCGGGCCTGTTCGGCCTGTTCCAGGGCGGCATCGTGCCGAGCTACGCCATCATCGTGCGCGAATATTTTCCTCCGGGGGAGGCAGGTGCGCGCCTCGGCATCGTGCTGATGGCCACGCTGTTCGGCATGGCGGGCGGCGGCTGGCTGTCCGGAGCGATCTTCGATTACACCGGTTCCTATCAGGCGGCCTTTGCCAACGGCATCCTGTGGAACCTGCTGAACATGGCGATCGCGGTGTGGCTGCTGCTCCGCCGCGAGCGGCCGAGCCGGCTGCCGGCGCCGGCGTAGCGCGGATCCGGCAATTCCGCACTCCGCCGTCGCGGTCGAAGGTCGTGCGGTCTATGATCTCCGTGGCCGCATGCGTGCGATCCAACGAAGCCAGGATGTCCAGGGAGGTCCCATGAAGCTCGGCTGCCTCGTCGTCGCCACCGCTCTCCTGCTCGGCGCGCCGCCGGGCTTCGCCCAGACCGCCACATCCGGCGTCGAACGGCTCTACGTGCTCGACTGCGGCGTCGGGCATGCGGCCGACCAGTCGCGCTGGTCGCCCGGCGTCAACGTGGGGAAGCCGTTCGACATTTCCGGCAACTGCTATCTGATCCACCACGCGCAGGGCGACCTGCTGTGGGACACCGGCGTCCCCGATGCGGTTGCCGCGATGCCCGACGGCCTGCCCGGGCAGAACGGCGCGCCGAGCTGGCGCCGCGCCAGGACGCTCGCCGGACAACTCGCGGAGATCGGCATCAAGCCGTCGGCCGTGCGCTACCTCGCGGTCTCGCACACCCATCCGGACCATATCGGCAATGTCGAGCTGTTTCCCGAAGCGATGCTTCTGGTGCAGAAGGCCGAATACGACTGGCCCTCGCCGTTCGGCGTCGGCCGCTTCAAACCCGAGCATCCGGTGATCAAGCTCACCGGCGATCACGACGTGTTCGGCGACGGCAGCGTGACAATCATCTCGACGCCGGGCCACACCCCGGGCCATCAGTGCCTGCTGGTCAAGCTCCCACACACCGGCGCCGTGCTGCTGAGCGGCGATGCCGTCCACTTCAAGGACAACTGGGACAACCGTCGCGTTCCAGTCGTCAACACCGACAAGGAGCAGACGCTCGCCTCGATGCAGCGCATGGCCGATATCCTGGCGCAACATCACGCCCAGCTGTGGATCAATCATGACGCGGCGCAAACCGCATCGCAGAAACACTCGCCGCAGTTCTACGATTGAGGTCGGCGGCCGCTATACCGTCAGTGGACCGTTTCCGTTAGTTCCCGCACGTCTGGGGCACCCTGATCCGACGATGGTCCAAGGTGGCTCGGACGCGCGGAACCGGCTACCGGATGACCGAGCCGTCCTGGCGCGTATATGTCATCGGGTGACCGGCCTTGACCACAATGGTCTCCGATGCCCGACTCGACTGCTGGACGTCCTGCTGGTGAAGGCCGATGCCCGCCGCAACGACCAGGATAGCGCCAACCAACGCCACCACCATGATCTTGAGATGGGTCGCGCCACTGGCGGTGATGAGCGAGTGCTGCATGACGATCCCGGCCCCCGGCCGGCCTGCTGACGCGCCGCCGATCCGGCGCTCACTCGAAATAGGCGTCGACGTCATCGGCCGCATCCTCGATCACGACCCCTTGATCGCGTGTGATCGCCGCAGGCCCGTCCGCTGCCCAAATGACTGCAGCCGGGACATTGCAGCGCGCTCCAATGCACCGGATGCCCGCCGCCTGTGCAGTCGCAATGCCCGTCTCCACCTCCCGCAAAATGCTTTAGGATCAGCCTCCCTACATCCTGCGCCCCGGCGTCGGGCGCCAGCCACCGGGCCAGAACCATGTCCACCGAGGTCAAAGCGCTGTTTTTCGATGTCTTCGGTACCCTCGTCGACTGGCGGACGTCGATCGCGCGCGAGGCGAGACGGATCCTCGGGAGGCAGGGCCATGCGCTGGACTGGCCGGCCTTCGCCGATGCCTGGCGCGACGAATACCAGCCCGGCATGGAGGAGGTGCGCTCCGGCCGCATCCCGTTCTCCAAGCTCGATGTGCTGCACCGGCTCAACCTCGATCGCATCCTGCCGCGCTTCGGACTTGCCGGCCTCGATGATCCGACGCTCGCCGACCTGACGCTCGCCTGGCATCGCCTCGATGCCTGGGCCGACGTCGCCACTGGCATGGCGCGCTTGCGCCAGCGGTTCTTCATCGCGCCGGTGTCGAACGGCAACATTTCGCTGATGGTCGACCTCGCCCGACGCAATGGCATCTTCTGGGATGCGGTGCTCGGAGCCGAGGTCGCCGGCGACTACAAGCCGAAGCCACGCGTCTATCTCGCGGCCGCCCAGGCACTCGATCTTCCGCCCGCGGCCTGCATGATGGTGGCGGCGCACACCGGCGATCTCGCGGCAGCGGCCGCCTGCGGGCTGCGCACCGCACACATTGCCCGGCCGAACGAGCACGGGCCCGGCCGCGGCGAGGCGGCGCCGACGGGCCCGGTCGATATCGCGGCGGTGGATCTCGAACGCCTGGCTGATCAGCTCGGGGCATAAGCGATGACCATGCTGTCCGTGGCGGAGTTCCGCGCGGGGGCGAAGCGCAAGCTGCCGAAGTTTGCCTTCGACTATCTCGACGGCGGCGCCGGATCGGAAGCCGGCATCCGCCGCAACGAGCAGGCGTTCGAGGACATCGTGTTCAAGCCGCGCGCGCTGGTCGACGTCGAGACCCGCGACCTGTCGACGACGTTCCTGGGACGGCGCTGGGCGGCGCCGTTCGGCATCGCGCCGATCGGGCTCGGCAACCTGATGTGCCCGAACGG
>JBEKZK010000677.1:0-3508 GCA_049509935.1 Xanthobacteraceae bacterium
GTTGAACCGGCCGGTCAGATCGGCGGTGACCCCGACCACCATGCCGGCCTTGCGGTCGGCGGTGACGCCGACGATGGCGACGATGCCGGAGCCGACCTGACGCTTGCCCTCGTCGGCGAGGCTCTTGAGATCCTTGATGTCGATGCCGTCGACGACGCGGGCGAACAGGGTGACGTCGCCGACCTTGCGCAGGTTGTCGTCGTGGCCCGCCGCGCCGCCGCCCATGGCGAGCTTGCGCCGCGCCTCGCCGAGCTCGCGCTCGAGGCGCCGGCGCTCGTCGAGGACCTGCTCCAGCCGGGCGGCGATTTCGCCCACCGGCACCTTCAACGACGCTGCCACCTCGTGCAGCGCACGGCTGTCGGCGGCGAGCGCATGGCGCGCGGTGTCGCGGGTGGTCGCCTCGATGCGGCGCACTCCGGCGGCGACGCCGGCCTCCGCGGCGACCGCGATCAGGCCGATGTCGCCGGTGCGCGCCACGTGGGTGCCGCCGCACAGCTCGACCGACCAGCCCAGCTGGTTGCCGCCGTCGCGGCCCATGGCGACGACGCGGACCTCGTCGCCGTACTTTTCCCCGAACAGCGCCCGTGCCCCCGACGCGATGGCGTCGTCCACGCCCATCAGCCGGGTGACCACCTCGGTGTTCTCCAGCACCGCGTCGTTGGCGAGCTGCTCGACCTTGTCGATCTCCTCGCGGCTCATCGGCTTGGGATGGGAGAAATCGAAGCGCAGCCGGTCGGGCGCCACCAGCGAGCCCTTCTGCGCCACGTGGTCGCCGAGCACCTGGCGCAGGGCCTCGTGCAGCAGGTGGGTCGCCGAGTGATTGGCGCGGATGCTCCGGCGGCGGCCGTGGTCGACACTGAGCAGCAGCGGCATGCCGGGCGCCAGCGTGCCGCTCAACACCTTGCCGGAATGGACGAAGAGGTCGCCGATTTTCTTCTGGGTGTCGGCGACCTCGAAGACGACGCCGTCGGCGGACAGCGTTCCGGTGTCGCCGACCTGGCCACCGGATTCGGCGTAGAACGGCGTCTGGTTGAGAATGACGGAGCCGCTTTCGCCCGCCGTCAGGCTGTCGACCTCGCGGCCGTCGCGCACCAGCGCGGCGACGACGCCCTCGGCGGTCTCGGTCTCGTAGCCGAGGAAGTCGGTTGCGCCGACCTTCTCGCGCAGCGAGAACCACACCACCTCGGTGGCGGCCTCGCCGGAGCCCGCCCACGAGGCGCGCGCCTTTTCGCGCTGGCGCTCCATCGCGGCGTTGAAGGCGTCGGTGTCGACCGCGATGCCGCGTGGGCGCAGCGCGTCCTGGGTGAGATCGAGCGGGAATCCGTAGGTGTCGTAGAGGGTGAACGCGGTCTCGCCGGACAGCCTGTCGCCGCGCGCCAATGTTGCGGTCTCCTCGTCCAGGATGGCAAGGCCGCGTTCCAAGGTCTTGCGGAACCGGGTCTCCTCGAGGCGCAGGGTCTCGGTGATCAGGTCCTCGGCGCGGTGCAGCTCCGGATAGGCCTGGCCCATCTCGCGCACCAGCGTGGGGACCAGCTTCCACATCAGCGGCTCGGCGGCGCCGAGCAGCTCGGCATGGCGCATGGCGCGGCGCATGATGCGGCGGAGCACGTAGCCGCGGCCTTCGTTCGACGGCAGCACGCCGTCGGCGATGAGGAACGCGGCCGCCCGCAGGTGATCGGCGATCACCCGGTGCGAGGCCTTCTGCGCCCCGTCCGGATCGACGCGGGTATTGTCGGCGACCGCCTTGATCAGCGCCCGCATCAGGTCGGTCGCATAATTGTCGTGGGTGCCCTGCAGCACGGCAGCGATGCGCTCGAGGCCCATGCCGGTGTCGATCGACGGCTTCGGCAGGTCGACGCGGTGGCCGGGCTGCTGCTCGTACTGCATGAACACGAGATTCCAGATCTCGATGAAGCGGTCGCCGTCGGCGTCCGCCGAGCCCGGCGGCCCGCCCGGGATGTGGTCGCCGTGATCGTAGAAGATCTCCGAGCACGGACCGCACGGCCCGGTCTCGCCCATCGCCCAGAAATTATCCGAGGTGGCGATGCGAACGATCCGGCTGTCGGGAAGGCCGGCGATCCGCTTCCACAGGTCGAAGGCCTGGTCGTCCTCGGAAAACACGGTGACCATCAGGCGCTCGCTCGGCAGGCCGAACTCCTTGGTCACCAGGTTCCAGGCGAGCTCGATCGCGCGGTCCTTGAAATAGTCGCCGAACGAGAAGTTGCCGAGCATCTCGAAGAAGGTGTGGTGCCGCGCCGTGTAGCCGACATTGTCGAGGTCGTTGTGCTTGCCGCCGGCACGCACGCATTTCTGCGCCGTGACGGCGCGCGCGTACGGCCGCTTCTCCAGTCCGGTGAAGACGTTCTTGAACTGCACCATGCCGGCGTTGGTGAACATCAACGTCGGGTCGTTGCGCGGCACGAGCGGCGAGGACGGTATGATGGCGTGACCGTTGCGCGCGAAATAGTCGAGAAATCCCGACCGGATGTCGTTGACGCCGCTCATCTATCACCCGCGACCGTGCCGCCGTTCCAGCCGCGGGATCGACTCGATCGATCTCCGGCTCGTCGCCGCGCACACTGTCAGATCGAGTGGACACCGTCGAGCCGCGCCAAATCCTTTGGCGAGAGCATGTTCGACGCAAAACCGGCTTCCACTTTTGCTGAACGCGCTCCGAGCGCAGGTTCGGCTTGAGGATTCGGGTTTCGTTTTACCGATGGGGTCGGCAGGTGTCCAGAAATGCGGGAGCTGGGACCGCGGCAACGCGAATGCCGCAGGCCGGAATGTGGAAGGCCGGACCGAAGGTTGCGCGAGGCACCTGGCGCGCGCAATGTCTCCGCCCGCCGCCCAAGGACCTGGGCCTGTGCGCTATCTCGAGGCCGAGCCCCCGCCCCTGCCCCCGCCCTCGCCCGCCAGGCGGACGCAAAGGCGGGACGAGGGCGCAGAGGTGCCTGGGGCAAGTATCGGCGGCAGGGTGAACAGCCTCGCCGAAGAGGCCGCGGGGATCACCCCTCAGCGGCCTCGTCATCCTCGCCGCTTTCCGGGGCGGCAAGGATCTGCTCGGCGATCAGGCCTGCATTCTGCCGGATCGCCGCCTCGATGCGGCCGGCGATCTCCGGATTGGCCTTGAGGAACGTCTTCGCGTTCTCGCGGCCCTGGCCGATTCGCTGGCTGTCATGGGAGAACCAGGCGCCGGATTTCTCCACCACCCCGGCCTTGACGCCGAGATCGAGGATCTCGCCGGCCTTGGAGATGCCCTCGCCGTACATGATGTCGAACTCGACCTGCTTGAACGGCGGTGCCAGCTTGTTCTTCACTACCTTGACGCGGGTCTGGTTGCCGACCACCTCGTCGCGCTCCTTGATCATGCCGATGCGGCGGATGTCGAGGCGCACCGAGGAATAGAATTTCAGCGCATTGCCGCCGGTCGTCGTTTCCGGCGAGCCATACATCACGCCGATCTTCATGCGGATCTGGTTGATGAATACCACCATGGTGTTGGAGCGTG
>JBEKZK010000678.1:0-3497 GCA_049509935.1 Xanthobacteraceae bacterium
GCCGCCGAACTGCGCCTTGCCGCCCAGCGGCTGCTGGGTGACCAGGCTGTACGGGCCGATCGAGCGGGCGTGGATCTTGTCGTCGACGAGATGATGCAGCTTGAGCATGTAGATGTAGCCGACCGTCACCTCGCGATCGAACTGCTCGCCGGTGCGACCGTCGTGCAGCGTCACCTGTCCCGAATGATCGAGCCCGGCGAGATCGAGCATGCGCTCGATGTCGGCCTCCTTGGCGCCGTCGAACACCGGGGTTGCGATCGGCACGCCGCGGCGCAGGTTGCCGCCGAGCTCGAGCAGTTCGGCGTCACCCAGGGACTTGATCGTCTCGTCGTCGCCATAGACCTTCTTCAGCGCGTCCTTGAGCGGCCGCAGGTCCTTCCTCGCCAGGTAGGCGTCGACCGCCTGGCCGATGCGCTTGCCGAGCCCGGCGCACGCCCAGCCCATGTGGGTCTCGAGGATCTGCCCGACGTTCATCCGGCTCGGCACGCCGAGCGGATTGAGCACGATGTCGACCGGCGTCCCGTCGGCGAGGAACGGCATGTCCTCGGACGGCACGATCTTCGATACCACGCCCTTGTTGCCGTGGCGGCCGGCCATCTTGTCGCCGGGCTGGATCTTGCGCTTCACGGCGACGAACACCTTCACCATCTTCATCACGCCGGGCGGCAGCTCGTCGCCGCGCTGCAGCTTCTCGACCTTGTCGAGGAAGCGCTGCTCGAGCCCCTTCTTCGACTCGTCGTACTGCTTGCGAATCGCCTCGATCTCGCTCATCAGGCGGTCGTTCGACACCGCGAACAGCCACCACTGCGAGCGCGGATGCTCGTCGAGCACCGCGCGGGTGATCCGGCTGTCCTTCTTGAAGCCCTTGGGGCCGGACAGCCCGGTCTTGCCGTCGAGCATCTCGGCGAGACGGCCGTAGACGTTGCGGTCGAGGATCGCCTGCTCGTCGTCGCGGTCCTTGGCGAGCCGCTCGATCTCCTCGCGCTCGATCGCCAGCGCGCGCTCGTCCTTCTCGACGCCGTGGCGGTTGAACACCCGGACCTCGACGACAGTGCCCTGGACCCCGGGCGGCACCCGCAGCGAGGTGTCGCGCACGTCGGAGGCCTTCTCGCCGAAGATGGCGCGGAGCAGCTTCTCCTCCGGCGTCATCGGGCTTTCGCCCTTCGGCGTGATCTTGCCGACCAGGATGTCGCCGGCGCGCACCTCGGCGCCGATGTAGACGATGCCCGCCTCGTCGAGGTTCTTCAGCGCCTCCTCGGAGACGTTGGGGATGTCGCGGGTGATCTCCTCCGGCCCGAGCTTGGTGTCGCGCGCCATCACCTCGAATTCCTCGATGTGGATGGAGGTGAACACGTCGTCCTTGACGATGCGCTCGGACAGCAGGATCGAGTCCTCGAAGTTGTAGCCGTTCCAGGGCATGAACGCGACCAGCACGTTGCGGCCGAGCGCGAGCTCGCCGAGATCGGTCGACGGGCCGTCGGCGATGATGTCGCCCTTCTTCACCTGATCGCCCACCTTCACCAGCGGACGCTGGTTGATGCAGGTGTTCTGGTTGGAGCGCTGGAACTTCATCAGCCGATAGATGTCGACGCCCGACTTCGACGGATCGCTTTCCTCGGTGGCGCGCACCACGATGCGGGTGGCGTCGACCTGGTCGATCACCCCGGTGCGCCGCGCCGCGATCGCGGCGCCCGAATCGCGGGCGACCACCGACTCCATTCCGGTGCCGACGAAGGGCGCGTCGGCCTTGACCAGCGGCACCGCCTGGCGCTGCATGTTGGAGCCCATCAGGGCGCGGTTGGCGTCGTCGTTCTCGAGGAACGGAATGAGCGCCGCGGCGACCGAGACCAGCTGCTTCGGCGACACGTCCATGAAGTCGACCTTGTCGGGCGGCAGCATGTGCACGTCGCCGGCATGCCGGCACACGATCAGATCCTCGGTGAAGCGGCCCTTGGGATCGATCAGGGCGTTGGCCTGGGCCACCGTGTAGCGCCCCTCCTCCATCGCCGAGAGGTAGATCACCTCGTCGGTGACGCGGCCGTCCTTGACCTTGCGATACGGCGTTTCGACGAAGCCGTATTTGTTCACCCGCGCATAAGTGGCGAGCGAATTGATCAGGCCGATATTCGGCCCTTCCGGCGTCTCGATCGGACAGATGCGGCCGTAATGCGTCGGGTGCACGTCGCGCACCTCGAAGCCGGCGCGCTCGCGCGTCAGGCCGCCCGGGCCAAGCGCCGAGAGGCGGCGCTTGTGGGTGATCTCCGACAGCGGGTTGGTCTGGTCCATGAACTGCGACAGCTGCGAGGAGCCGAAGAACTCGCGCACGGCGGCCGCCGCCGGCTTGGCGTTGATCAGGTCCTGCGGCATCACGGTGTCGATATCGACGCTCGACATGCGCTCCTTGATGGCGCGTTCCACGCGCAACAGACCGATGCGGTACTGGTTCTCCATCAATTCGCCGACCGAGCGCACCCGGCGGTTGCCGAGGTGATCGATGTCGTCGATCTCGCCCTTGCCGTCGCGCAGGTCGACCAGCGTCTTGATGACGGCGAGAATGTCTTCCTTGCGCAGCGTGCGGTGGGTGTCGGGCGCATCGAGTTCGAGGCGCATGTTCATCTTGACGCGGCCGACCGCGGACAGGTAGTAGCGCTCGGAGTCGAAGAACAGCGACTGGAACATGGTCTGCGCCGAATCGATGGTCGGCGGCTCACCGGGGCGCATCACGCGATAGATGTCGAACAGCGCGTCTTCGCGCGTCATGTTCTTGTCGGCGTGCAGGGTGTTGCGGATATAGGCGCCGACATTGACATGGTCGATGTCGAGCAGCGGCAGCTCCTTGTAGCCATGCTCGTTGAGGGACTTCAGCGATTTCTCGGTGATTTCCTCGCCGGCCTCGGCGTAGATTTCGCCGGTCTTCGGATTGACGAGATCCTCGGCCAGATAGTTGCCGACCAGTTCCTCATCCGACAGCCGCAGCGCCTTGAGGCCCTTTTCCTGCAACTGGCGCGCGCCGCGCACGGTCAGCTTCTTGCCGGCCTCGAGCACGACCTTGCCGCTGTCGGCATCGATCAGGTCGTTGATGGTGGAATAGCCGCGGAAACGGCCGGCGTCGAACGGCACGCGCCAGCCTTCCTTGGCCCGCTTGTAGCTGATCTTCTTGTAGAACGTGCTGAGGATGGTTTCGCCGTCGAGCCCGAGCGCAAACATCAGCGACGTCACCGGGATCTTGCGGCGGCGGTCGATACGCGCGAACACGATGTCCTTGGCGTCGAATTCGATATCGAGCCAGGAGCCGCGGTAGGGGATGACGCGGGCGGCGAACAAGAGCTTGCCCGACGAATGGGTCTTGCCCTTGTCGTGATCGAAGAACACGCCGGGCGAACGATGCATCTGCGAGACAATGACGCGTTCGGTGCCGTTGACGACGAAGGTGCCGTTCATCGTCATGAGCGGGATGTCGCCCATGTAGACGTCCTGCTCCTTGATGTCCTTGACCG
>JBEKZK010000679.1:0-3496 GCA_049509935.1 Xanthobacteraceae bacterium
CCCCTGCGGGGGCGGTCCGCGCCCCCCGGGCGGGGGGGGGGCGCCCGGCCAACCGGGGGGGGCGCCCCGGCCCGCTTCGTCCGGGCGGCCCCCGGGGGGCCCCCCGTGGCGGGGCCAAGCGGCGGCGACCGCGAAGATCGCGGACGGCGGCGACCCGCCGGATGCGCTGCGCGCCGCCGCGCTGCCGGGATCGAGCGTACAGCAGCTCAAGGTCACGTTGTCGAAGGCGCCACGGAGCACGAGATCGTTGCCGCTGATGAACAGTCCGTCGAGCGTCAGGCTCGATCCGGCGGCGCCGCTGATGCTCCATCCGCCGGCGCCAGCACCCAGGCGGATCAGCGGACGTTGCTGATTGCTGGAGCGCAGCGTCAATGCGCCGTCCACCTTGGGGACATCGGCGGCGCCCTGATAGGTGAGCATGTCCCCGATGGTCAGCGTGCCTTTCCCCGGCACCGCCCCGGCGTGGGCAAGCGCCGCTCCGCCGCCCGTGACCCCGACTGCCGGCGCCGGCGTCGCGATGCTCAGCGCGGATCCTCGCCGATCGTAGGGACCGGCGCCGATATCCGAGGGAAAGCCATAGTGATAGTTGACCACCAGCGCCGGCGCGGGCGGTGATCCCGCATAGTGGAAGCGTCCGCGCTCCGGCCGGATGGTGAGCCCGCTCGCCGGGATCGGCACCTCGTTGGCCGGATCGGCCGCCGCAACGGCCACCGACATCACGCCGGGATAGAGGTTGGTGGGCTGGCCGGGGGTGGTCGTGGCCTCGCTGGTCTCGAGCAGCGTCCGGCTGATCGGCGTCGGCAGCTGCGCCTCCGCCGGCGACACCCAGCTGTCGCCGAAGGCAGAAGCGCCGCGCTCGGCACCGAACAGCGGAATGTCGCGCCCGGTCGGGTCGAAACTGTACCAGTTGTGACAGCCTGCCAGCGCCACCGGCGTGACGGGGCCGACGCCATAGCTGCCGAGACGCCACAGGAAGATGCCGAGCCGCGGGATGTTGTACCAGCCGCTGTTGCCGAGCGGCTGCCGCGTGTCGGCGGTGTGGAAGAGCTCGTCGAAGGCGGAACCGGCCTTCGACGCGCCATAGGCGTTGCGCAGGTCGGCGAAACCGCCGATGCCGGTACGGGTGGTGGCGCCGATCAGGCCTTCGGCGACCTGCAGCGTGGCGACAGCACCGCTCGCGTCGTAGGACGCCCCGATGGCCGGGTCTAGCCCGTGCCTGGTGCGTCCCATGCGACGGAAGAATTCGACCACCTTGGCGTCCCACCCGGTGATCGCAAAAGCGATCTCCTCGAGGATCGCGAGCGTCCCCTTGCGGCGGCGAAAATAGATGGTCTTGGCGACATCGATGCGCTGCCCGCGCGGATCGAGGCCAGACACCAGGTTGGTGCCGAGCAAGGCGCCGATATAGGGAATGACCCAGTCGTCGCAGGTCTCGATCGACTGGTCCTCCCACAGCCGGTCGACGTTGCGCCGGACGTTCGCGGCCTGCGCGCCGATCCGATTGACGAGCTCGCGCAACGGCCCGTTGCTGCCGAACTGGTCGGTGTCCTGCGCCCGATAGACGGCGGGCAACAGGTTCCACAGCTTGTCGGCGTAATAGATGGCATAATTGTCCGGGATCGCCGTCATGACGCCACCGATCCGCTGATCTGCAGATTGGCCGGCGGAACCGAGAAGAAGGCGCCCTGACCGGGATCGTAACGCTGGTCGCTGCACGGTGGCGGGGCCGGGGCAATCGGATTGATGGGAAGCCGGATCGGACGGGTGATCACTGCGGTCAGGCTGGGCAGCGCCGCGCCGGCGGCCTGGACGGCACGGTCGATGATGCCCGCCAGGCTTGGGTTCTCGACGGCAAGCGACGAGACCGCCGGCCGTTTGACCAGGGCCGAGCGGTCGACCGCGATGGCGGTGCTTGCAAACGCGGACAGGCCGGCAAGGATCGGGCGCTCGATCGCGATCGCGGGCGGCAGCACATTTGCAGGCGCAAAATTCAGGTTGCGAATGGCCGTCACGCCGGGCACGCCCAGGCACGCGGCGTAAATCTGGCTATCATAGAAGGCCTGGCCGATGGCGATCACATTGGCGCCGAGCAGGCCCTGATCCGGGTCGACCAGGGCCGTCCGCAGGCCGGCCTGAACGGCGGCGTCCTGGTATTGCGGATCGCGCAGATAGACCAGCGAGAGGATCATGGTCTTCTGGCTGGCGAGCCTGACGATCGGCGGGCGGTTGGGATCGGCGGCGGCGGCGAGCGCCGCGACGGCGGCGGTCACGGCGCCCTGATCGTCGCCCACCCAGATGGTGACGCGGGGGCGCTGTGAGCGGGCATCGAAGGCGTAAGCCGCCGTCGCCCGCGCAACCCCGGGCGCGGAGCCGGCGATCACCTGGTAGTCCTCGACCGATACGGCGCGGTTGAAGCTCATGACCGAGAGCGGGGCCAGCCGCTTGATCCGGTCGGGCGGGTCGGCATCGGCGCCGCCGCTCGGCGCCAGCGCATTGACCACCGACTTGAGGCCGGGCTGCGGCTGCAGCACGACGCTCAGGGCTCCGGGAGCCGGCGCATCGGCACCGGCGCCATAGCGGTAGCTGGCGACGACGTTGTTGACGCCGGTCGGCAGGCGACCGTTGAACACCACGTGGGTCTTGCCCTGCTCGTCCTCGCGGGTGAGGAAGATCTGCGCGTTCGCGGGCTGACCGTAGAAGCTGCGCACCTCCTGCCATTGGATGCCGTTGACGAAGACCCGGACCGTGCTGCTGTAGTCGTCGCCGGATGTCGAGGCGGCGTCCTGCAGGTAGGTCACGGGCGCGTTCTGCAAAGTGAAATCCTGGCCGAGAACGGTGGCGTTGCCGCTGCCGAGCACCTCGTTGACGACGCTCTTGCCGCGGGTGACGGCCAGCAGATTGAACAGCACCGTAAGCGGTGCCGTCAGGCTCGGCACCGGCGCCGCGATCTTCACGGTGGTCGATTGGTCGATGGCGCCGGCGGCGCCATCGCCGTTGGCGTCGATGACCTGCACCGGCGTGCCCGGCGTCCGGCTGAAGCCGGTGGGCGGCACGAGCTGCAGGCCCGCCAGATCGGACGATGCCGAGCCCCCAACGGTGGCGGCGGGAGGATCGATGATGGTGCCGAGGTCCTTCCATCCGTAGCGCACCACGACCGTGGTCGGGTCGCCGAACACCGTGCCGGTGGTGGCGAACTCTACGCGCGAAACCGGCATCGGGATCGGAATCGGCGGCGCCGCAGCTGGGCTCACCGGCTGGGTGGGAGCCGTGGTCGGATCGAGCGGGTTGTTGGCATAGTAGACCTTCTCGGTGCAGCTGGTGACGCTGGCGGCGATCGGCGCGTCTGCGGCACCGGGCTGTGGATTCTCCATCACGATCGGATCGCCGACCAGGATCTGCCGGAAGATCGAGGCGAGCACGGCGTGACCGGTATTCCCGCTCGCGCTCGTGCTGTCCTGGCCGAGGACCGTCTGATTGAGCGACGCGTCGGCATATT
>JBEKZK010000068.1:0-11510 GCA_049509935.1 Xanthobacteraceae bacterium
CCCTCGAGCCGGATCGTCTCGCGGAAATTGCCGCCCACCGCAGCGCTGACGACCTGGTCGATCTCGTCCTCGACCTTGCGCTCCTGGGTGAGGTCGTGCCACTCCACCACCGAGCCCAGCCGCGTGCCGTTGCTGTCGAGCACCGGATTGGCGATCAGCTGGAACGAAAGCCCCGCAATCGAGATGCTGGTGCGATGGGTTGACGACAGCCGCTCCAGCATCGCCCGCTGGTGCGCCGGGTTCTTGTGGAACGTGTCGATGCTGGCGCCCACGAGCCTGCCGGCGTCGAAGCCCTTGAGCTCCTTGCGCAGCTCCGGCTCCGCCGCCTTCATCATCTCCATCACGCTCTTGTTCATGTAGAGGATCTGGCCATCGGTGTCCGCCACCATCACGTTGGTGGTGCAGTTGTCCAGCGCCACCCGGATCCGCATGTTGTCGGCAAATACCTTCCGGCTTTCGACCTCCGCGGTCGCCTTCTCGGCCTCCAGCCGGGCCTGGTCCGCGGCCTTGACCTTCAACGTGTCGACGGCCCTGGCTATCTCGCCGATCTCGTCCTTGCGGGCGAGGCCGGGCAGCACGATGCCGTAGTTGCCGCCGGCGAGCTCGATCAGCCCGCCGGTCATGGCGCGGATCGGCCGGCCGACCACGAGAAGCAGGAATACGGCCGAGCCGATCAGAACCAGTGCCACCGCGATCGACAGGCCGACGGCCGTTCGCTCCGACGAGGTCATCTCCCGGGCGGTCGTTGCGGTCGCCTCCGCGGCCTTCCGCGCGGCGGCCTCAATCCCGGCGTCGAGCGCCTTTTCGGCTTCCGCCGCCATCGGCAGCGTGCTTTCGCGGGCATATGCGGTCAGTTGCTCGATCAGCGCCGCACGACGAGCGTCCACCGCCGCGATCTCATCCGCATTGTTTCGCGGCTTCGCCTCGAGGGCGAAGATCTCCGCCTTGATCTTGGCAAACTCCAGCGAGCGGGTGTAGTACCCGCCGAAAAAGTCTTGGATTTTCTTGAACCGCTCGCGGGTTTCGCCGTCCCGGAGCCTTTCGACGATCCGGTCGAAGCTCTTGTCACCGGCAGTGTGGCGCAGGGACATCGAGTCCTGAGCTTTTTGTGCCTCCTCCGCGTTGCGCGCAAGACGCCAGTCGCGGGCGCCGACCTGCATGCCCCTGAGATTGGCCCTGACCTCCAGGGAGAATTCCACGATCTCGCGCTCACGAACCGTGTTCTCGCTCGCGGTGCGGATCGTGGCATTGCTCAACAGCTGGGTGACGACGAGCCCCCCGACGAGCAGCGCACTGAGGCCAGATGATATGGCGAGCTTGGTGGCAAAGCGCAGGTTGTTGACGGCGCTGGTCAAGGACATCGAGGTCTCCAAAGGACGTCGCGGAATTTGCAGTGCTTACGCGGCCACAGCGCCAGCGGCGGCGAGGGTCCCGCGGCTGAACAGATTCTCAAGCGACAGGAGAACGACCATGCTGTCGTTGACAGTGATGATTCCGGAGAGGAATTCCGCCGAAACGGTACGATCCATGTCGGGCACCGGCCGGATCTCGTTGCTGCTGACCGTCAGGATGTCGGAGACCGCATCCACCAGCAGGCCCATCATGCGGTCGAGCACGCTGACGATGATGACCACGTGGGTCTTGGAGGCATCGGTCAGTCCCATCCCGAACCTGCAGCGCAGATCGAAGATCGGCACGATCGTGCCGCGCAGATTGAGAATGCCCAGGATGAACTCCGGCTGATTGGGCAGCGCGGTCGTCTCGGTCCAGCCCTTGATCTCGCGCACCGCCATGATGTCGATGGCGTATTCCTCCTCGCCGATGCGGAAGCTCACGAATTGGCGTGCGCCGCCGGCCGACGCGCTCGCCGCAACCGGCTTGACGTATTGAGCCGGGGATTCGGTTCCAGCACCCATGACGCAATCTCCCTTCCGATCAGCCTGCTGCCGCGTGCACGTCGGCGAAGCCGGGCCGCGCCGCCGCGGATCCCGCGTCGATACCGTTGCTCTCGAAGCCGTTGCCGGTCTCGTCGCTCCGGCGCGATGGCGCGCCGTCGTGCTCTCCGCCCACCGGCTTGGCGGGATAACGCGTCGCCATCCCGGACAGCTGCTCGAGATCGAGGATCAGCGCGACCTTGCCGTTGCCCAGAATGGTGGCACCGGAAATCCCGGCGACGGGGTCGAAGTTGTCCTGCAGGCTCTTGATCACCACCTGCTGCTGTCCGATCAGCTCGTCGACCACGATTCCGACCTTCGATCCATTCTCGGTCTCGACCAGAACGACCAGGCCCTTGGAGGGATCGGTCACCGCGCCTTCGACGTCGAAAATGCGGTACAGATAGACCAGGCGGATGAATTCTCCGCGGACCGACACCACCTGGCCGCTGCCTGCGAGCGTGCGCACGTGCTGCCGCTCGGGCCGGATGCTCTCGACGATGCTGGTGAGGGGAAGGATGTATTTTTCCCGGCCGACGGCGACCAGCATGCCGTCGAGCACCGCCAGGGTGAGCGGCAGCATCAGGGAAAAGCGGGTGCCGTGCCCGGGGGTCGATTGGACGTGGATGCGGCCGCCGAGATTGCTGATGTTGCGCCGGACCACGTCCATTCCGACGCCGCGACCCGAGACGTCGGTCACCTGCTCGGCGGTGGAGAAGCCGGGTGCAAAGATCAGATTGTCGATCTCGTCATCGGTCGGCTTCGCGCCGGCGGCGATGAACCCCTTTTCGATACCCTTGCGCAGCAGCCGCTCGCGGTCGAGTCCGGCGCCGTCGTCGATGACCTGGATCAGGATGCTCCCGCCGCGGTGGCTGGCGGACAGCTCGATCGTCCCCTCCTCGGGCTTGCCTCTGCCGCGCCGGGTCGCCGCATCCTCGATGCCATGGTCGACCGAGTTGCGGATCATGTGGGTCAGCGGATCGGCCAGCTCCTCGATGACGGTCTTGTCGACCTCGGTCTGCTCGCCGGCGGTCACCAGCCGAACCTTCTTGTCGAGCTTGGTCGCGATCTCGCGGACCAGGCGCGGCATCCTGGCGAACACGGATTTCACCGGCTGCATGCGGATCGCCATCACGCACTCCTGCAGCTCGCGGGTATGCATCGCCAGGTCTTCCTGGCCCTGGTGCAGCAGTGCGTTGCCGCTGGCCTGGTCGGCGATCTGCTGCGCCAGCATCGCCTGGGCGATCACCAGCTCTCCGACCATGTTGACGAGCCGGTCCACGCGGGCGAGATCCACCCGGATCGACGAGATGCCCGACGGCCGCCGCTCTCCGGCCTCGGCGTTCGCCGGCGCCGATGGGGAATCCGCGACGTCCGCATCGAGGGCCGGGGCCTGGCGCGGCGCCGGCGCCGCGATCGGGGCTGCGACCGCAGCCGCCGGCTCGGTTTCGGTCGACACCGCCGCGATGGTCAGCGTGCAGTCCTCGTCCACGAACTCGAAGACTTCGGCGATCGCCGCGGGCGGCCGGTCGGTGACCAGGTGGAACACCCAGCTCAGATAGGCATCGTCCGGCTCCAGCGCCGACAGCGCCGGGAGGCGGGAGGCATCGCAGCTGACCTCGACCGGGCCCAGCCGCCTGAGCTCGCGGACCAGCAGCAGCGGCTCGTTGGCGTGCCTGAACAACTCTGCAAGCGGCTCGAAACCGATGCGATAGGTGGTCGCCCTGGTGCTGTCTGCGGCCGTCGCCTGCGCGTCAGGCGGCGGCGGAGAAGGGGCAGGCGGTGCACCGGCATCGGGTGACAGCCGGGCGTCGTCCAGCAGGCTCTGCAGCTCCGCCGCGACATCGGCGCCGAAATCATCGGACAGCCGGCGGTCCGCCCGTGCGGCATCGACGAGGTCGGCCAGGATATCGCCGGCCCGGATCAGCACGCTCGAGAGCTTGTCATCCTGCGTGAGCCGTCCATCCCGCAGATGGTCGAGCATCGCCTCGAGGGTATGGGAGAATCGCACCAGCTGCGTGAAATTGAATGCACCGGCACCGGCCTTGATGGAATGGACGGCGCGGAAGATGGCATTGAGCTCTTCGCGATCGACCGACTGCGCTTGCAGCCGTCCGAGGCGTTCCTCCATGTCCGAGAGGATTTCCGTGCACTCCTCGAAGAAGGTCTTCTGGAATTGTGCGAATTCGTTGCCGGGCGCCATGGAATCGGACATGAGGTCGGTTCCCTCGGTCACCGGGCCGGGCAGACTTTGTTGACGACCTGCAACAGCTTGTCCGGCGCGAATGGCTTGACGATCCAGCCGGTGGCGCCCGCCGCGCGACCCTGCGCCTTCTTGTCGTCGCCGCCTTCGGTCGTCAGGATCAGGATGGGCATGGATTTGTAGGCGGCGTCCGCACGCAGCGTCTTCACCAGCGTCACCCCGTCCATGTTCGGCATGTTGATATCGGTGATGATGAGGTCGACCTTGGTGCCGGCGAGCAGCGACAGGGCGCGCAGGCCGTCCTCCGCCTTCACCACCTCGAAGCCTGCGCTCTCGAGCGTGAATGAGACCATGTCGCGCATGGTCTTCGAATCATCGACAGTCAGGACGCGTTTTGCCATCTAGGGAGTACTCCATCGCCGCAGCTCTTCCGACAGACCCAGATCCTCGAAGGCCTCGCGCAGGACATTCGAGGGGTGCCGCAGAGTGAATGTCCGCTCTTCGCCCGCGAAGGTTCGCGCCGCCGCGAGAATGACCTGCACGGCCGGCGTGCCGACGCGCTGGACATTGGCGCCGTCGAGCACGATGCCGGTCCGCGCCAAGGCGGCTTCGACCAGGCTGTCCTTGAGCGACTGCGCAGCTGTCAGGTCGAGACTCGGCGGCAAGGCGAGCACGTCCGGTTCCGCGGTGCTGGTATCGGTCATGTCGTCTCCGGTTCCGGCGGGCAGGTCAACGCGTCGACTCAAGGCCGCGCCCGATCGCGCGGCCGGCATCGAAGGCCGGCGCCGCGATCAGGTCGGCGACGTTACGAGGTGCGGGCCAATTACTGGAACAGTCGTCGATCGGCTGTCGCACTGACACGTGCGGTGTACTGAAACGCGAAATTCGTCGTTGTTTGAATCATTAGGTCCACGCTCTTAATCATTCTCTAATTTGTCACCCTGGCGCGCTGCGCACTAACACGTAGGTGCGACTCCGATCCACCGACGTCACGTACCGAGACGCAGAGAATCCGGCGGGTGGTGCACAAATACCACGTCACTCGTGACCGACAAACAAATAGCTCTTGCCATCGCGGACCGTCGGCCTGCAATAATGCCACATCGCCACGCCGGCGAATCGGGACGACGGCACGACCCTCGTCCCGCCTTCGCCAGCATGGTTGGAGCGGCGGCCGAGCCACCGCCCACGTCACGTTGGATCCACGTGAGCAACCGATCGGAAATGCCAACACGGCCCGCCCGTTCGCGACCACGTCTACTGTGGGGCGCTCCATGACGTCCGCACACGACGCGCACGTGATCGTGGTGGGGAACGAAAAAGGGGGCTCCGGCAAGTCGACGGTGGCGCTGCACCTCGCGGTCGGGCTGCTGCAATTCGGGTTCCGCGTCGCCGTGGCGGATTTCGACGAGCGGCAGCAGTCCTTGCTGCGCTACCTGGAGAACCGCCGCGCCAACGCCATCGACGCGGCTTCACTGCCATGTCCGCGCATCTATCGGCCGCCCCCTGCACTCCCTGGAGCGGAGGCGACCGAGGCTCGCCTGGGACAGATCGATGACGATTTGCGGTCGCTTGCCGGGCAGGTCGACTTTCTGGTCATCGACACGCCGGGCTCGGTGACCGGCGTCGCCAAGCTCGCGCACAGCTTCGCCGACACGCTGGTCACGCCGATGAACGACAGCCTGATCGACCTCGACGTGCTGGCGCGCATTGTCCCCGGATCGTCGGCCGCGCAGTCCCCCAGCATCTACAGCCTGCTCGTGCTCGAGCAGCGCCGCCGACGTCTGAAGGAGCACGGCGCCGGGCTCGACTGGATCGTGCTCCGCAACCGCACCGCGCCGCTCTCATCGACCAACAACGAGCGGATCGGCACCATGTTGGACGCGCTGGCGCCGAGGCTGGGATTTCGCATCGCCCCGGGGCTGTCGGAGCGCGTCATCTACCGGGAGCTGTTCCTGACCGGCACGACGGTGCTGGATTCGATCGAGCTGATGTCGAAGTTCCGGCTGACCATGTCGCATATCGCGGCGCGGCTCGAGGTGCGCAGCATCATCGACGCCCTGTGGCTTCCGCAAGTCGCCCGACGCTCCGATGCCGCGCATGGGTGACGGCGCCGTCAGCTGCGGCACGTTCCTGTCGGCGAACCGGCCACGGCCCTGGGAGCAAGGGCCGGGGCAGGCCTTCGCCGAAGCATGCGCTTAGCGGTCCGCGGACAGTCGTTCGATCAGCGCCATGGCGGCGGCGGGGGCCTTGGGCTTGAATCCGTTGATCATGTAGACGAAGACGTCGCGGGACTTCGGCGGTTTGCTCTCCGGCCCGGCGATCAGGTCCAGATCGTCGGGAACGCCGCCTGTGGACCAGACCTGCGCCCGCTTCGTCCAGGCAGCGAGGGCGTCGGCCGGATAGCCGGTCTCGACCGCCTCCGACGATCTTTGCAGCCGGGCGTATACGAACGGCGCCGTGACGTCGGGAATCTCCGGATAGGCCTCCCCGTCGGTCACCACCGTGGCTACTCGGTATGTGCGCAGGAGACCGACGAACGCCGGAACCCGGAAGCTGTTGTGGCGCACCTCGACGACATGGCGAATGTCACGTCCGTCGACGCGGGCCGGCAGCAGCTTGAGGAAGGCCGCGAAGTCGTCGGGATCGAATACCGTGGTCGGCAGGAACTGCCAGTTGATCGGCCCCAGCTTGTCCTTCAGCTCCAGCACGCCGCCGGCGAGGAAACGCTCGATCGACGGTCCGGCCTCGGCGAGAACACGGCGGTTGGTCGTGAACCGCGGTCCCTTGACGGAGAACACGAAGCTCTCCGGGGTCTCGTCGTGCCAGCGCGCGAAGCTCTCCGGCTTCTGCGAGCCATAGTAGGTCCCGTTGATCTCGATCGATGTGAGCCGGGCGCTGGCATATTCCAGCTCCCGCTTCTGCGCGAGATTTGCCGGGTAGAAGGCCCCGCGCCACGGCTCGTAGGTCCAACCGCCGATGCCGACGCGGATCCTTGCTTTGCTGCCACGCGGCATGGTCTTCTCCGTCGATCGTGGGTGCGGTCTCTCGCCCAGGCGCCGGTAGAGACTGTGCGTCCTGGCACGCCCCGCAGGCTACCAAGTGTCGTTACGGCGGCGGAGCATATCCGGTTCATGATCGCCCGTCTCGCCAGGCGCCTGCCGTTCTTCTACGGCTGGATCGTCGTCGCCGTCGTCTTCGTCACCATGGCGCTCGGCGTCAACGCCCGCACCGCGTTCTCGCTGCTGTTCCCGCCGATCCTCGACGAGTTCGGGTGGGAACGCGGGGTCACGGCGGGGGCCTTCTCGTTCGGCTTCCTGGTCGCCGCGGTGCTCACCCCGTCGCTCGGGCGACTGATGGATCGCGGCGGACCGCAGGTGACCATGGAGCTCGGCGTGGCGATGACGGCGGCCGGTCTGCTGCTCGCCCCGCTGGCGCGCGAGCCGTGGCAGGTCTACGCGACGCTCGGCGTGCTGGTCGGCGGCGGCAGCGTCTGTCTCGGCTATACCGGGCAGGCGCTGTTCCTGCCGAGCTGGTTCGTGCGCCGGCGCGGTTTCGCCATGAGCATCGCGTTTTCCGGCGTCGGTGTCGGCTCGATCGTCCTGCTGCCCGCGCTGCAGATGCTGATCGAGCGCACCGGCTGGCGCAGCGCCTGTCTGGCGCTGGGCCTGCTGGTGCTCGTCATCGGGGCTCCGCTCAACCTGCTGCTGCGGCGGCGGCCGGAGGACCTCGGGCTGGCGCCGGACGGCATCGGTACGAAGGATGCCGGCGCGGAGGCGGGGCGGCGAACCAACATCGTCGATCCGGCCTGGACGGCGATCGACTGGACGCTCGCCCGCGCGATGCGCACCGCCCGCTTCTGGTGGATCGGCACCGGATATTTCGGCGCGCTGTTCGCCTGGTACGCGGTGCAGGTGCATCAAACCAAATATCTGGTCGAGGTCGGCTTCGCGCCGGGCGACGCCGCCTGGGCGCTCGGCGTGGTCAGTCTCGCCGGCATTCCCGGGCAGATCGCGCTCGGCCATCTGTCGGATCGCATCGGCCGCGAGATCGTGTGGGCGATCGGGTGTCTCGGTTTCGTCGCGACCTACGCGGCCCTGCTGCTGCTGCGCGAGCATCCGAGCGTGGCGCTGCTCTACCTGATGGTGGTGACGCAGGGGATGCTCGGCTACGGCATCACGTCGGTGCTCGGCGCGATCCCGGCGGAAATCTTCGAGAGCAGGCACTACGGCGCGATCTTCGGCACGCTCATGCTCGGCGCACTGGCCGGCGGCGCCGTCGGCCCGTGGCTTACCGGCCTGGTGCACGACCGGACCGGCAGCTACACGTGGGCGTTCTGGATCGCCATCGCCTGGAGCATCATCTCGGCGATGGCGATCTGGCAGGCTTCGCCGCGCCGGATCCGCGCCGTCGCCGGGCGCATCCGGGACGCCCCCGGGTCCGCATGAAGCGGTCGATCTCGCGGTCCCGGACGAGCCTGTCGTCGGCGGGCTCGCAGCGACCGGCGAACTTGCCGGCCGTGACGTGACGCGGGGCGATTCCGTGCGTCGGGGACGCGCGGGTATCGAAACCCGCCGCAATCGCCATTATCTCGATGTCGATCCCACAGGAGGCGCCATGGCCGGTTTCGACGCGCCCTATGCGGAGGACGACAGCGCGCTGGCGGCGCCGCTGCTCGCCGGCGCACGGCTCGGGCCGGACGCCGAGCTGCGCATCGACGCCACCGCCCGCGACCTGATCGGTGCGATCCGGGGGCGCGCTGGCGGGCTCGGCGGCGTCGAGGCGCTGCTCGCCGAGTACGCGCTCTCCACCCGCGAGGGCCTCGCCCTCATGGTGCTGGCCGAGGCGCTGCTGCGGGTGCCGGATGCCGCCACCACGGACCGCCTGATCGAGGACAAGCTCGGGCAGGGCGATTTCGCCCATCGCGATGCCCGCTCCGATCTCTTTCTGGTCCACGCCTCGACGTGGGCGCTCGGGATCACCGCACGGATCATCCATCCGGGCGAGACGCCGGAAGGCATTCTCGGCCACCTGGTCAAGCGGCTCGGGCTGCCGGTGGTGCGGGCCGCCACCCGTCAGGCGATGCGCGTGCTCGGCGACCACTTCGTGCTCGGCGAGACGATTGGAGACGCGTTGCGCCGCGCCCGGGCCCACCACGGTCAGACGTACCGGTATTCGTTCGACATGCTCGGCGAGGGCGCCCGCACCGAAGCGGATGCCCGGCGCTACTTCGCGTCCTACGCGGCGGCGATCGACGCGATCGGAGGCGCGGCCGGCAACGCGGCGCTGCCCGACCGGCCCGGCATCTCGGTGAAGCTCTCGGCGCTGCACCCGCGCTACGAGGCGCTCAATCGCGCGCGGGTGCTCGCCGAGCTGGTGCCGCGCCTGGCCGAGCTCGGCGCCAGAGCGAAGGCTCACGACATGAATTTCACCGTGGACGCCGAGGAGGCCGACCGGCTCGAGCTGTCGCTCGACGTGGTGGAGGCCGCGTGCCGCGACGGTCTGCTCGACGGCTGGGACGGGTTTGGCCTGGCGGTCCAGGGCTATCAGAAGCGCGCGGGCGCCGTGATCGACTGGGCGGCGGAGCTTGCCGCATCCCACGGCCGCCGGCTGATGGTCCGCCTAGTCAAGGGCGCCTACTGGGACACCGAAGTCAAGCGCGCGCAGGAGCGCGGGCTGGCCGACTACCCGGTGTTCACCCGCAAGGCGATGACCGACCTCAACTACATGGCCTGCGCCGACCAGCTGCTGCGCCTGCGCCCGCGGCTGTACCCGCAGTTCGCCACCCACAACGCGCTCACCGTGGCGTCGATCATCGAGCGCGCCGGCGGCGTGGAAGGCTTCGAGTTTCAGCGCCTGCACGGCATGGGCGAAGCACTCTACGGCAAGCTCCTGGCCGACCGGCCGGACGCCGCCTGCCGCACCTACGCGCCGGTCGGCGGCCATCGCGAGCTGCTCGCCTACCTGGTGCGGCGTCTCCTGGAGAACGGCGCCAACTCGTCGTTCGTGTCGGTCGCCGCCGATCCCGGCGTGCCGGTGAGCGATCTGCTGCGGCGTCCGGCCGACCTGATCGGCTCGGCCGCCGCGGCCCGTCATCCGCGCCTGCCACGGCCGCGCGATCTGTTTGCTCCGGCCCGGATCAACTCGCGTGGCGTCGAGCTCGGCCATCGCGCGTCGCTCGATGCACTGCTCGACGAGATCCGTGCCGGCGCGCGGCCGGACGCCGTGGCGGCGCCGATCATCGATGGCGCGACGCCGGACGGCAGCTGGCGCATGGCCACCAGCCCGATCGACCGGACGATCATCGTCGGCCGGGTGAGCGACGCCGACGAGGCCACGGCCGATCGCGCCGTTGCGGCCGCGCGAGACGGCTTTGCCGCCTGGAGCCGCACCCCGATGCGCCGCCGCGCCGCCGTGCTCGAGGCGGCCGCGGACCGGCTCGAGGCCGAGCGCGGCGGTCTCATCCATTTGCTCCAGGTCGAGGCCGGCAAGACCATCGATGATGCGGTGTCGGAGGTGCGCGAGGCGGTCGACTTCTGCCGCTACTATGCGGCGGAAGGACGCCGGCTGCTCGGCGAGCCGCAGTTGCTGCGGGGGCCGACCGGGGAGTCCAACCAGCTCGGACTGCGCGGCCGCGGCGTGTTCGTCGCCATCTCGCCGTGGAACTTTCCGCTGGCGATCTTTCTCGGCCAGGTCGCGGCCGCGCTCGCCGCCGGCAATGCGGTGGTGGCCAAGCCCGCCGAGCAGACCCCGCTGATCGCCGCGGCGGCGGTGCGCATCCTGCACGCGGCGGGCGTTCCGGCCGCGGCGCTGCATCTCGTTCCGGGCGACGGCCGGGTCGGCGCCCGACTGGTCGCCCATGCGGACATCGACGGCGTCGTGTTCACCGGATCGACCGAGGTCGCGCGTCTGATCAACCGTGCGCTCGCCGCCAAGGACGGTCCGATCGTGCCGCTGATCGCCGAGACCGGCGGCATCAACGCGATGATCGTCGACGCCACGGCGCTTCCCGAGCAGGTGGCGGACGACGTCGTCACCTCGGCGTTCCGCTCCGCCGGCCAGCGCTGCTCGGCGCTCCGCCTGCTGTGCCTGCAGGAGGACGTCGCCGACCGCATGATCGAGATGATCGTCGGCGCTGCGCGCGAGCTCACCGTCGGCGACCCGCGCGATCCCGCCACCAACGTCGGTCCGGTGATCGACCAGGACGCGCAGGACCGGCTCGAAGGCTGGCTCGCCGTGATGAAACCGAAAGCGCGCCTGCTCTTCGCCGGCCGGGGACCGACCCGGGGCAGCTTCGTCGCCCCGCACGTGCTCGAGATCGCGTCGCCGGCGGCGCTCGGCCGGGAGGTGTTCGGCCCGATCCTGCACGTCGT
>JBEKZK010000680.1:0-3495 GCA_049509935.1 Xanthobacteraceae bacterium
GTCGACGGCAAGCGCTATCTGGTGATCCACGGCGATCTGTTCGACGTGGTGATCAAGCACGCCAAATGGCTGGCGCTGCTCGGCGACAAGGCCTACGACGCGGCGATCGTGGTCAACTCGGCATTCAACCGGGTCCGCCGGGCGTTCGGCCTGACCTACTGGTCGCTGTCGCAGTGGGCGAAGCTGAAGGTGAAGAACGCCGTGAACTTCATCGGCGAGTTCGAGACGACGCTCGCCGCCGAGGCGGGGCGCCACGGCGCCGACGGCGTGATCTGCGGGCATATCCACCACGCGGCAATTCACAACGATTTCGGCGTGTGCTACGTCAACTGCGGCGATTGGGTGGAAAGCTGCACCGCGATTGCCGAGCACAGCGACGGACGGTTCGAGATCATTACCTGGACGCACATCGCGGACGTCCCGGCGCCGGCCTCGGCCGCCGCCGAAATGCGAGCCGCATGATTCGAATTCTGGTTGCGACCGATGCCTGGCACCCGCAGGTCAACGGCGTCGTCCACACGCTGAGCGAGATCGCGCGCGTCGCCGAGCCGCTGGGCGCCACGCTGACGTTCCTCACTCCGCAGGGCTTTCCGTCGGTTCCGCTGCCCACCTACCCGGACATACGGCTTGCCCTGGCGCTGCCCGGTCGGGTCGCGGCGCGCATCGAGGCGAGCCGGCCGGACGCCATCCATGTCGCGACCGAAGGGCCGATCGGCCATCTGGTGCGCCGCTATTGCGTGCGCAACGGACTGGCATTCACCACCAGCTTCCACACCCGCTTCGCCGAATATCTCTCGGCACGCGGTCCGATACCGGAGCGCTGGACCTGGAGCTGGCTCCGCCGCTTCCACAATGCCGGCGCCGGCGTCATGGCGGCGACGCCGGCGCTGGCCGCCGAGCTGGCATCCCGCGGCTTTCGTAACGTGATGTTGTGGCCGCGCGGCGTCGATGCCGATCTGTTCCACCCGCGGCCCGGCGCCGATCTCGGCTTGCCGCGCCCGATCTTCCTCACCATCGGGCGGCTCGCGGTGGAAAAGAACGTCGAGGCCTTCCTGTCATTGAGCCTGCCGGGAACCAAGGTCGTGGTCGGCGACGGGCCGGCGCGCGCCGACCTGGAGCGGCGGTTTCCCGACGCGGTGTTTCTCGGCGCCATGAAGGGAGAAGCGCTGGCGCGCGTATTTGCCGCAGGCGACGTATTCGTGTTTCCCAGCCTCACCGACACCTTCGGGCTGGTGCTGCTCGAGGCGCTGGCGAGCGGGTTGCCGGTCGCCGCCTTCAAGGTGGCGGGGCCGCGCGACGTGATCGGCGATGCCGCGGTCGGCGCGCTCGATCAGGATCTCGGCGCTGCCTGTCTGCGCGCCCTCGATCTGTCGCGACAGGCGGCCCGCGAGTTTGCGCTCGGCATGACATGGGAACGCAGCGCCCGTTTGTTCATCGCGAACGCCACGCGATATGCGCTGCTTCCAACCACCGCTGCCCGGGTGCAGACAGTCGGCGCGTAGCCGTTTTGTCTGATCACACCCGCATCGGTCGCTTGTCCCGACGCCGGTCGCTCACCGGTTGATAGGCGACGCGTGCGTGGTAGCCGCAATAGGGCAGGGTGCCGACCGACTTGCCGCCGCAGAAGAAGAAGTCGGACTGCCCGGGATCGCCGATCGGCCAATGGCACTTTCCATCAGTCAATTCGAGGATCGTGCAGCGCTGGCCGATCGGGATGATGTTTTCCTCCGGCTCCGGCTCGGGCTCCGGCTCGTAGGACGGCAACGCCTGAGCAAGTGCGGTGTTGCCACGCATGGTTGCCCGCATGGTGCGGAACACATGGCCTTGCGGCCGCTGCTTGCGCTGCCGCGGAGCCGTCGACGACGGCGCCTTGGCTCGACCCGACAGGCCCAGACGATGAACCTTGCCGATGACTGCATTGCGGGTGATGCCGCCGAGCTCCGCCGCGATCTGGCTCGCCGAAAGTCCATCCGACCATAGCTTCTTGAGATGCTCGACGCGTTCGTCCGTCCAGGACATGGGGCCTCTCCATCAAGGTGTTCGGCGTGGCAGGGACGACTTGGCAGAATCCCCCCACGACGCCCGGCGGCCTTTCGGCCGACCTTGCGCACGCGCTACAATTCAGACACTCGAAGAAACAGTCCGCCGCACGAGATGTCGTATCCGACGTCGCAAAGGGTACAATATGCATTGACTCCGGCGCAAGAGTCCTTGAGTCGCGCCGGCGCGGTTACGACCGTTGTCCCCAGCAATGTCGGCACTGCCCGCGAAATGCCGCTTTTGGCCGCGAGCGGCGGCTCCGGGTGAAACGCCCGGCTTCAGGGTCTGGCGCGAAGGTAGGGCCCGTGGCTGCAAGATCTGGCCCGTGGTTGACTTTGTCGAGGCGGGGAAAAGCCCGCGCAGGCTGTGTTGACAGACTCATTGCCCACAATAAGATGTAGCAATGGTGCCGCCCGCGGAGGCGGCACATTTCATTTCAACCTGTCGCTCGTCAGTCTGTCACTCGACATGCAACCTAACTGGGACGACGTGCCGTGACGTCACATCTGATGCCGGTGTTCGCACGCGTCGACCTCGCCTTCGAGCGCGGCGACGGGGCTTGGCTGGTCGCCACCAACGGCGACCGCTATCTCGACTTCGGCTCCGGCATCGCGGTCACCGCGCTCGGTCATTCCCACCCGCATCTGGTCGAGGCGTTGACCCGGCAGGCCGCGAAGCTGATGCATGTCTCCAATCTCTATCGCATCCCCGAGGGCGAGCGGCTGGCCGACCGTCTGTGCGCCGCGAGCTTCGCCGACGTCGTGTTCTTCGCCAACTCGGGCGCCGAGGCGGTCGAATGCGCCATCAAGACCGCGCGCAAGTACCACGCGGTGAGCGATCGGCCGGAGCGCTTCCGCATCGTCACGTTCGCAGGCGCGTTCCACGGTCGGACTCTGGCGACGCTGGCGGCGACCGGTCAGGAGAAATACCTGGACGGCTTCGGCCCGGTGGTCGAGGGGTTCGATCAAGTCGCCGTCGGAGATGTCGATGCCCTCGAGCGCGTGATCGGTCCACACACCGCCGCGATTCTGATCGAGCCGATCCAGGCCGAAGGCGGCGTGCGCGTCGTCCCGCATCATGTCCTCAAGAGCCTGCGCCAGCTGTGCGACCGGCACGGCCTGCTGCTGGTGTTCGACGAGGTACAGACCTCGATCGGCCGCACCGGCGAGCTCTTCGCCTATCAGCGCACCGGGGTCGCGCCCGACATCATGGCGGTGGCGAAGGGGATCGGCGGCGGGTTTCCGCTCGGCGCGTGCCTGGCGACCGCGGAGGCCGCAAAGGGCATGACTCCCGGCACCCACGGCTCGACCTTCGGCGGCAACCTGCTGGCGATGGCGGCCGGAAACGCGGTTCTCGACATCGTCCTGGCGCCGGGCTTTCTCGACACCGTGCAGCGCAACGCGCTGCTTCTCAAGCAGCGTGTGGCCGAGCTCGAGGATCGCCACGCCGATGTCA
>JBEKZK010000681.1:0-3492 GCA_049509935.1 Xanthobacteraceae bacterium
GGGCAGATCACCGAGGCGCACTCGATCTCGGCGGGCCTCGACTATCCGGGCATCGGCCCCGAGCATTCCTGGCTCAACGACACCGGCCGCGTCAGCTACCTGTCGGCGACCGACCAGGAGGCGCTCGAGGCGTTCCAGCTGTGCTGCCGCCTCGAGGGCATCATCCCGGCGCTCGAGCCCGCCCACGCGCTCGCCAAGGTGATCGAGCTGGCGCCGCAGCGGCCGGGCACGCATCTGATGGTCATGAACATGTGCGGCCGCGGCGACAAGGACATCTTCACGGTTGCCGAGGTGCTGGGGAGCAGGATCGGATGACCACGCGCATCGACCGGCGCTTCGCGGCGCTCGCCGCCGAGGGGCGCGCCGGGCTGGTGACCTTCGTCACCGCCGGCGATCCGGATCCGGCGGCGTCGCTCGCCATCCTGCGGGCCTTGCCGGCGGCCGGCGCCGACGTCGTCGAGCTCGGAATGCCATTCACCGACCCGATGGCGGACGGGCCGGCCATCCAGGCCTCGTCGCAGCGCGCGCTGAAGGCCGGGCAGACGATGCGCAAGACCCTGGAGATGGTGCGCGCGTTCCGGCGCGACGACGAGCGGACGCCGATCGTCCTGATGGGCTACTACAATCCGATCTACGTCTATGGCGTCGAGCGGTTCCTCCCGGACGCGATAGCGGCCGGCATCGACGGCCTGATCGTCGTCGACCTGCCGCCCGAGGAGGACGACGAGCTGTGCCTTCCGGCGCTCCGCGCCGGGCTCAATTTCATCCGGCTGGCGACGCCGACGACCGACGACCGGCGGCTGCCGGCGGTCCTCGCCAACACGTCGGGGTTCGTCTACTACGTGTCGATCACCGGCATCACCGGCATGGCGACGCCGGACGCCGGCCGTGTGGCGGACGCCATCGCCCGGATCAAGCGGCATACCGCGCTGCCGGTGGCGGTCGGCTTCGGGGTGCGGACCCCGGAGCAGGCCCGTGCCATTGCGACCGGCGCCGATGCGGTGGTGGTCGGCTCGGCGCTGGTCGACGCGGTGCGCCAGAGCCTCGATGCCGGCGGGAAGGCGACGCCCCGCACCGTCCCGGCGGTGACCGATCTGGTCGCCCGGCTCGCCGACGGCGTGCGCGGTGCTCGACGGGAGGCGGCCGAATAGCGGCTGTCGATTGCGCGGCGCTGCAGGCGCCAGGGGTGAGGCAGTAGGATGGGTTGAGCTCTTGCGAAACCCATCGATGGGTTTCGCGGCGAAATCGGACAAGTGCCCGATTTCACCGCTCTACCCATCCTACATGGTGGTGAGGCAGAACCGAGAGCTCATCGATGAACTGGATCTCCAACGTCGTCCGGCCGAAGATTCGCAGCTTCCTGCGCCGCGAGGTGCCGGAGAACCTCTGGGTCAAGTGCCCGGAGACCGGCCAGCTGGTGTTCTACAAGGACCTCGAGGCAAACCAGTTCGTCGTGCCGAGCTCCAACTACCACATGCGGATCGGCGCCACGGCGCGGCTGCAGACGCTGTTCGACGACGGCGAATACGAGGACATCGAGGTCCCGGATGTCGTCGTCGATCCGCTCCGGTTCCGCGACGAGCGCCGCTACGTCGACCGGCTGAAGGATGCGCGGCAGAAGACCGGGATGCAGGATGCGATCAAGCTCGCCCACGGCCGGCTCGAAGGGCTCGAGGTCGTCGCCGGGGTGCAGGATTTCGACTTCATGGGCGGATCGCTCGGCATGGCGGCCGGCGAGGCCGTGGTCAGGGGGCTGGAAACCGCGGTCGAGAAGGCCGCACCCTTCATCATGTTCGCCGCCTCCGGCGGCGCCCGCATGCAGGAGGGAATCCTGTCGCTGATGCAGATGCCGCGCACCACGATCGCCGTGCAGGAGCTGCGCGAGGCCAAGAAGCCCTATATCGTGGTGCTCACCAACCCGACCACGGGCGGGGTCACCGCGTCCTACGCGATGCTCGGCGACATCCACATTGCGGAACCTGGCGCACTGGTCGGTTTCGCCGGCCCGCGGGTGATCGAGCAGACGATCCGCGAAAAGCTCCCGGAGGGCTTTCAGAGGGCCGAGTACCTCAAGGCCCACGGCATGATCGACCTGGTGGTGCATCGCCACCAGCTGCGCGAGACCCTGGCGCGGCTGTGCCGGGTATTGACCAGGGCGCCCGCCGATCATCCGGCCGAGACCGCCTTGCCGGCACCGGCGGGCGCCTGATCATGACTCCGGTCGACGCGATCATCGCGCGTCTGCTCTCGCTTCACCCGCGGAAGATCGACCTGTCGCTCGACCGCATGTGGCGCATCCTCGGCGATCTCGATCATCCGCAACGCCGTCTGCCGCCGGTCATCCTGGTCGCCGGGACCAACGGCAAGGGCTCAACCGTCGCGTTCCTGCGGGCGATGCTGGAAGCTGCCGGCCGCACCGTGCATGCCTATACCAGCCCGCATCTGGTGCGCTTCAACGAGCGCATCCGCCTCGCGGCGCCAGGCGGCGGCGTGCTGGTGTCCGACGAGGAGCTGGCTGACACGCTGGCCGAGGTCGAGCGGCTCAATGCCGGTGCGCCGATCACGTTTTTCGAGATCACCACGGCGGCCGCGTTCCTGCTGTTCTCGCGCCGGCCGGCTGACGTGCTGCTGCTCGAGGTCGGGCTCGGCGGCCGGCTCGATGCGACCAACGTGATCGATCGCCCGCTCGCCACAGTGATCACGCCGATCTCGATCGATCATCAGGATTTCCTCGGCGAGACGGTGGCCAAGATCGCCGCCGAGAAGGCCGGCATTCTCAAGCGCGACGTCGTCGCCGTCGTCGGGCCGCAGCCCGACGAGGCGTGGCGCGTCATCGAACGCCAGGGGGCGCGGGTCGGCGCCGCGCTGAAGGTGGCGGGGCAGGACTGGACGGTCACGCCCGAGCGCAACCGGCTCGTCTATCAGGACGCCGACGGGCTGCTCGACCTGCCGGCGCCGCGACTGTTCGGCCGCCACCAGCTCGACAACGCGGGAGCAGCGATCGCCACGCTGCGGGCGGTTGCGCCGACCCGGCTGCCGGTCGGCGCCGTGGAGGCGGGCATCGTCAATGCCGCGTGGCCGGCGCGGATGCAGCGGCTCACCCAGGGCGCCCTGTTGCGGCTGGTGCCCGAGGGCAGCGAAATATGGCTCGACGGCGCCCACAATATCGATGGCGGCCGCGCCATCGCGGCGGCGCTCGCCGATCTCGAGGAACGGGTGTCGCGGCCGCTCGTCCTCGTGGTGGGCATGCTGGCGAACAAGGACTACGAAGGCTTCCTGGCCAACTTCGCCGGGCTCGCGCGCAACGTCATCGCGGTGCCGATCCAGCAGGCGACCGCCGTGCCGGCGGACGTGGTCGCCGCGGCGGCGACCCGGGCCGGCATGCCGGCCGGCGCCGCCGACGGCATCGACAGCGCGCTCGCCGGCATCGCCCGGCTCAACCTGGAATCGCCGCCGCGAATCCTGATCACCGGATCGCTCTACCTGGCCGGC
>JBEKZK010000682.1:0-3489 GCA_049509935.1 Xanthobacteraceae bacterium
CTCGCGTCGCGCGCCCGCGGGCGGCGGCGTGGTGCGGCCCTCGTCGAGCCGGCCGCGGTACTTGAGCCTGCGGGAGGCGTCGAAGCCGAAGAAATCGGGGGTGCATACCGCGCCATAGGCCCGCGCCACCGACTGGGTCTCGTCGTGCAGATAGGGAAACGAGAACGCGTGCGCCTCCGCGAAGCGCTTCATGTTGGAAAACGAGTCCTGCGGATAGCCCGTCGCGTCGTTGGAGCAGATGGCCACGAAGCCGACGCCGGCGCCGCGCAACGTGCGGGCATCCGCCACCATGCGGTCGATGACGGCTTTGACGTACGGACAGTGGTTGCAGATGAAGGCGATGACGGTGCCGTTCTCGCCGCTGACGTCGTCGAGTGAATAGGTCTTGCCGTCCGTCGCCGGCAGGCGGAAATCATGGGCCTCGGTGTCGAGAACGATGTGGTCGAGCGTTGCCGCCATGGCGATCCTCCTGGGGCCCGGATGGAGGGCAGCGACGCCGAAACCGGCGCCGGCCGCGATCGTGCATCATCGGCCCGCATTCCGCAACGTCATACAGCTGCGCGAGTCTTCATGCGGCTGTCATTTACGTATCGACTGAGGTATGGGCAAGTCGGCGAAGCGCCATCACCCCGATGAACGCGCGGTTTGCGGGCTGACCGGGAACGCTTCATCGCAGCCGGAGTCGGATGGTGCTGCAGATTCCCGTGGCCGCGATGAAGCGGTTTCAGCTGATTCTGATCAAGCCGTCGCACTACGACGATGACGGCTACGTCATCCGTTGGTGGCGGGCGATCATTCCGTCCAATTCGCTCGCCGCGGTCTACGGCATCGCGGCCGAATGTGCCGAGCGGCAGGTCCTGGGGTCCGACGTCGCCATCGACATCGAGGCGATGGACGAGACCAACACGCGGATCGATGTTCCGGCCCTGCTGGCCCGCTTCCGGCGCCACGGGGACTTCGGGCTGGTCGCGCTGGTGGGCGTCCAGTCGAACCAGTATCCGCGCGCCCTCGACATCGCGCGGCCGCTGCGCGCCGCCGGGATCGCGGTCGCCATCGGCGGCTTTCACGTGTCGGGATGCCTGTCGATGCTCGACGGCCGCGCGGTCGATCTCGACGCCTGCCGGGATCTGGGCATCGCCATGTTCGCCGGCGAGGCCGAGGGGCGGCTCGACGGCGTGCTGCGGGATGCCGCGGCGGGGCGGCTCGCGTCGGTCTACGACTTCATGACGGATCTGCCGGGCCTGGAGGGCACGCCGGTGCCGTTCCTCCCCAGGCGCTACGTCGCCCGCACGCTGGGGCTGAGCGCGAGCTTCGACGCCGGTCGCGGCTGTCCGTACCAGTGCTCGTTCTGCACCATCATCAATGTGCAGGGCCGCAAGTCGCGCCACCGCTCGGCGGACGACGTGGAGCATCTGGTGCGCCTCAACTGGAGGCACGGCGTTCACAAGTTCTTCATCACCGACGACAACTTCGCGCGCAACAAGGCGTGGGAGTCGATCTTCGATCGCCTGATCCTGTTGCGGGAACAAGACGGAATCCCCCTCGGCCTGATGATCCAGGTCGACACGCTCTGCCACAAGATTCCGAATTTCGTGGAAAAGGCATGCCGCGCCGGCGTCACCCGGGTGTTCATCGGATTGGAGAACATCAACCCTGACAATCTGGCGGCGGCCAAGAAGCGTCAGAACAAGATCACCGAATATCGCCGGATGCTGCTGGCCTGGAAGGCGCAGGGAATCATCACGCTGGCCGGCTATATTCTGGGCTTTCCGGCGGACACGCCGGACACCATCAGACGTGATATCGCGATCATCCAGAAGGAGCTGCCGCTCGACGCGCTCGAGTTCTTCTGCCTCACCCCGCTTCCCGGCTCCGAGGATCACCAGGTCCTGTGGAAGAACGGCGTCGCGATGGACGCGGACCTCAATGCCTACGACGTCGAGCACGTCTGCACCGCCCATCCGAGGATGAGCAGGCACGAGTGGGAGGAGATCTATCGGCAGGCGTGGTCGCTCTATTACACGCCCGCGCACATGACGACCCTGCTGCGGCGCGCGGCCGCCACCGGCGTCCCGATGGGAAGCCTGATCAAGGTGCTGGTTGCCTTTGCGACGACGGTTCGCCTGGAAAACGTGCACCCGCTTCAGGGCGGCGTGCTCCGCCTCAAGCGCCGGTCGGAGCGCCGACCCGGGTTGCGGCCGGAGAATCCCTGGATCTTCTGGCCGCGCTTCATCTGGGAGACCCTGAGCAAGCATGCGATCCTGATCGGGACGATCGCACGGCTCGTCGTTGTCCGATTGGCGATTGCGCGTGATCCCGCCGCGCGGGCCTATATGGACCAGGCGCTCGCGCCGGTCGGCGACGACGAGGAGGATCTCGACCTGCTCACCAAGACCACCGGGGGGACCGCTGCGGTCGCACACGTCAGGAAGATCGCCGCACTCACCGGCCACGGCGAGGCCGCCTGACATCGGCTCGTAGGGTGGGCAAAGCGCAGGATCGTAGGGTGGGCAAAGCGCAGCGTGCCCACCGCGGCGAGTCGAAGGCGCGCCACAACCTCACCGCAGACGGTGGGCACGTCGCTGCGCTCCTTTGCCCACCCTACGAGCTGACATGGCAGCGAGCGCTCAACCCGGGCGAACGTCCGGACATTCCAGCACATGCACGCCACGCTGCCGGTCGGTCAGGTAGACGATGCCGCGGGCGTCGACGGTGACGTCGTTGGAGGAGAGGCGCTCGCTGCCGGGCGGCGGAGCGGGCTTGAAGAAGCCGACCTCACGCGGCCGGAACGGATCCGCGATGTCGACCAGGCGCAGCCCTTGCGCGAACCAGGCGAACGGGATCACGGTGCCGCCGAACACCTCCGAGGGCTGGTGGCAGCCGGTCATCGCCGGCTGCGGGCTGCCGTCGCGGTCGAGGCCCTCGACGTCGAAGGTCGCGATCGGCAGCGGCTGGCGCTCGTCGGTGATGTCGTAGATCCAGGCGAACGCCGGCGGCGAGGGACGCAGCTTTTCCACGTCCTCGTCGGCCACCACCATGATGCTGCGGCCTTTCAGCGGAGGCCGGATCCTGAGGCAGGTATGGGTCGGGTGCGGATGCGCCGGGCTGCTGTTGAGGCCGGACACCAGCCTCGGCTTGCCCAGATCGGAAATGTCCAGGATGAAGAACCCGTGGTGCCAGTAGGAGACATAGAGCCGGTCGCCGACGCGCAGCGGATGATGGCAGCGCGGCTTGACCCCGTCGCCCCACGGATAGGGCTCGTCCGCCGCCGCGTGCTGCCCGGGAACCCACCAGCGCCCCGCCTCGACCGGCCGCGCCGGATCCTTGCAGTCGAGGATCATGACAAAGCTGCCGACAAAGCCGTCGGCGGTCGACGAGAAATAGACGTGGCGGCCGTCGAAATCGAAGCGGTGCACACCGGCGCCGCCGGTGCGCCACTTGTGGATCAGCCGCGGGCGTTGCGGTGCCGACACGTCGTAGATGCCGAGA
>JBEKZK010000683.1:0-3485 GCA_049509935.1 Xanthobacteraceae bacterium
GCAGTCTCGCCGCTGATGCGGGCAACCGCCAGCAGAACTCCGGTCACCATCCCGGCCCTGGCGGCCCGGTAGGCGACGCGCGTGATCACCACCGCCCGTGGCATGCCGAGAGCGCTTGCCGCCTCGCGCAATGTGTTCGGCACCAGAAGCAACATGTCCTCGGTCGTGCGCACCACCACCGGAATGACCAGGACGGCGAGCGCGACGGAGCCGGCGATGCCGGAGAAATGTCCCATCGGCACGACCATCACCTCGTAGATGAACAGACCGATGACGATTGACGGGGCGCTGAGCAGAATGTCGTTGATGAAGCGCACCACGCTGGTGAGCCGGTCATAGCGGCCGTATTCGGCCATGTAGGTGCCGGCCAGCACGCCGAGCGGAGTCCCGATCGCAACCGCGATGATGGTCATGATGAGGCTGCCGAAGATCGGATTGAGCAGGCCGCCATCGCTGCCGGGCGGCGGCGTCATGGCGGTGAACACCTCGAGCGACAGGCCGCTGAAGCCTTGCCACAGCAGATCGCCGAGGATCAGCACCAGCCAGCCGAGCCCGAACACCGTGGCGACGATCGTGAGTCCCTGGGCGATTCCATTGCGACGACGCCGTGAGGCGTAAAGGGCGGTGGCCACGATCAGGCTCCGATCCGCTGCTCGAGCCGCAGCAGCAGGTAGCGCGCGCAAGCGAGCACGATGAAGGTGATGATGAACAGGATGAACCCGAGCGCAATCAGCGACGAGGTGTAGAGATCGCCGGTCGCTTCCGTGAACTCGTTGGCGATGGTCGCCGAGATGGTGGTGCCGGGCGCGAGGATCGAGGACGATATGCGGTGGGCATTGCCGATGACGAACGTCACCGCCATGGTCTCGCCGAGCGCGCGGCCGAGCCCGAGCATGACGCCGCCGACCACGCCGACGCGGGTGAACGGCAGCACGACGTTGCGCACCACCTCCCAGGTGGTGCAGCCGAGGCCGTAGGCGGCTTCCTTGAGGACCGGAGGGACCGCGGCGAAGACGTCGCGCGAGATCGACGCGATGAAGGGCAGCACCATGATGGCAAGGATGAGGCCCGAGGTCAGCACCCCGATGCCGTAGGGCGGGCCGGCGAACAGCGAGGACAGCCCGGGAACATAGCTGAAGGTCTCGATCAGCGCCGGCTGCACGTAGGACTGCAGGAACGGTGCGAACACGAACAGACCCCAGATGCCATAGATGATGCTGGGGATGCCGGCGAGCAGCTCGATGGCGATGCCGATGGGCCGGCGCAGCCACAGCGGGCAGAGCTCGGTGAGAAACATCGCGATCAGCAGCCCGACCGGCACCGCGATCACCATGGCGATCAGCGAGGTGACGATGGTGCCATAGATCGGCGCCAGTGCGCCGAACTTGTCGGTGACCGGATTCCAGTGCTGCTCGTAGAAAAAGCTCAGGCCGAAGGTCTCGAACGCCGGGAGCGCGCCCCGCACCAGGGCGATCATGACGCCGCCCAGAATGACCAGGACCATGATCGAGGCGGTGCGGGTCAGCGCGTGGAATACCGCGTCGCCGAGACGCAGCCGGTCCATGACGCTCATGCGCGGCTTCGACGGCGACCCGATGAGCTGATCTTGCAATGCCACGTCTGCCACGGTCCGCCTCCCGACGGGCTTCATCCGGCTCCCCCAGGCTCGGCCCATCGATCGGGCAGGCCGACTAAGCCAACAACTAAGCCGGGTTCCGGGCCGACGCACAAGGTGGGCGTCCTGGTTGTCGACAGCGAAAGCGGGACAGGCGCCGGGGCGGGGCCTGTCCCGCGAGGATCAAGAGATCAGTTGGAGCTCGCGTACAGCGCCTTCCCGGTAGTGTCCTTGATCTCCGTCGCCCAGACCTTCTGGATCGCCGCGACGACCTTGGGGGGCATCGGGACGTAATCGAGGTCTTCGGCCATCTTGCCGCCCTTGGCATACGCCCAGGCGAAGAACTTGAGGGCCTCGGCGGCGGCCGCGGGATCCTGTGGCTGCTTGTGGATCAGGATGAAGGTGGCGCCGGCGATCGGCCACGATTCGGGACCGGGCTGATTGGTGAGGATGACGTGGAAGTCCTCCGCCTTCTCCCAATCCGCATTGGCCGCCGCGGCCTGGAACGCCGCGGCATCCGCCGCGACGACCTTGCCGTCCCGGTTGATCATGTCCACGGACGTCATCTTGTTCTGCTTGGCGTAGGCATACTCGACATAGCCGATCGAGCCCTTGGTCTGGGCAACGTTGTTGGAGACCCCTTCGTTGCCCTTGGCGCCGATGCCGACCAGCCATTCCACCGATGTGTTGGCGCCGACCTTCGACTTCCAGTCCGCGCTCACCTTGGAAAGATAGTCGGTAAAGATGAACGTCGTGCCCGATCCGTCCGATCGATGTACGACGGCAATCGCCTGCGACGGCAATTTTGCCGTCGGGTTCAGCTTCCTGATCGCCGGATCGTCCCACCTGGCGATCTGCCCGAGAAAGATCCTCGCCAGGGTATCGCCGTCCAACTTCAGCTCGCCGGACTTGATGCCCTCGAGGTTCACCACCGGCACGTCCCCGCCGATGACCGTCGGAAACTGGACCAGGCCGGCCTGTTTCACGTCCTTGGGATCCAAAGGCATGTCCGAGGCGCCGAAGGTGACAGTCTTGGCCTTGATCTGCTTGATGCCGCCGCCGGACCCGATGGATTGGTAGTTGAGGTCGTTGCCGGTCTCCTTCTTGTAGGCATCGGCCCACTTGGCGTAGATCGGATACGGAAAGGTGGCGCCAGCGCCGGAAATGTCCAGCGCATTCGCGGTCGTCAGCGATGCGGTGGCGACCAGAGCGACCGCCGTCAGGGTTCTCGTCAACTGCACGAATGCCTCCACGCTATGGCTCGAAGCTTCGATGCTGCGGACGAGGGTCGACAGACATCTTCGAGCCGGATGATTGGACGATGTGGCGTCGTTCGGCTTGATGCGCCGCGACTGTCGTGGACGACTGCTGGGCTGTCCGGCCATCCGGGCTCCGCAGCCGCCGGCATCGTCTAGCACCACCATGCTGCCCTTATATGATGTTTAGGTGACACTTTTGCGACAATCTAAACTATTGAAATATCTTGACTAGATGCGCGAACCCGAACAACCGTCAGCGGCATCCTGACGGTGAACGTGGCGCCCGCCCCGGCCACGCTCTCGATCACCAGGCGGCCGCGATGGCGCGCCAGGATGTGCTTGACCAACGCGAGCCCGAGACCGGTGCCGCCCTCGGCGCGGCTGTGGCCGACGTCGATGCGGTAGAACCGCTCGGTGAGCCGCGGCAGGTGCTCGGCGGAGATGCCGGGGCCGTAGTCGCGGACCGCCACCAGCGCTTCACCGACCCCGGGCGCGGTCTCGGCGCGGGTGAGGCCCAGGTCGACCCGCTTTCCGGTGGCGCCGTACTTGAGCGCGTTCTCCACCAGATTCTCGAATACCCGGGTGAGCTCGTCGCGGTCGCCCGGCACGAT
>JBEKZK010000684.1:0-3484 GCA_049509935.1 Xanthobacteraceae bacterium
CGAACAGCGAATGATGATGGTAGGCGCGGGCCTGGATTGCGCGTTGACGGCGTCGGGGCCTGTCCCCTCCTCTTGAGCCGCGATGCCGACACGAGGAACGGAGCTCTCGGAAATCAACGTAGTAACAGTCAGAAATCGTGGGATGACCGTCGGACAGCAGCCGCTGCACGCCACGCCTCCCGCCTCGAGCGGCCCATGACGACCGGGGGGTAAATCGCGATCTCTCGCAGACGCTCGAACCGCCGCCCACCGCCCCCAAGCCGTTGAAGAATCCTTAAGTCAATACCGACATCCTGCGCCCCATGACGCGCGGAGCAGGTTGGATCGTCGTTGCTGTCCTCGCTGCGACGCTCGCCGGGTGTCACGGCTGGGTGGTCGAGGAGCGCGACCCGTGGCGGCACGATGCCGAGGTCGAATGCCTCCAGTCGGGCGCCGTGCGCGAGGGGCCGTCGATCATCCAGGAGCGGCCGATCCAGGGGCCGGGCATCTGCGGCGCCGATTTTCCGCTGAAGGTCTCGGCGCTGGGCGCGGCCCGAGCGCTCGGCTTTGCCGACGATCCGCGTCCGCCGGGCGCGATCCCCCAATACGCGCCGGTCTGGGCGTCTCCGCGCGCCAGCGTCCCGCAGGCCCCGCCGGGGCAGGCGTATCCGGCCGGTGCGCCCGGTGCGCCGCTGCCGATCAACCCGTCCGGGATCGAGCCGCCGCCCGGCGCCGACCCGGAGGCCGACGCGCCGCCGGTCAATCTACGCGGCGCCGTACGCCAGGCGCCGGAGTCGGGAGCGTGGGCGCCGGCCGAGCAGGTTCCGCTCGCGCCATCGCGTGGCCCGATCCTTTCGGCCGCCGGCCCGGTGGCGGTGACGCCGGTGGCGACGCTCGCCTGTCCGGTGGTCTCGGTGCTCGACCGCTGGGTCAGCGAGGGGGTGCAGCCGGCGGCGCTGAAGTGGTTCCATCAGCCGGTCGCGGAGATCCGGCAGATATCCGCCTATTCGTGCCGCTCGATGAACGGCCAGCGCGGGATGCCGATCTCCGAGCATGCCTTCGGCAATGCGCTCGATATCGCGGCCTTCACGCTCGCCGACGGCCGGCACGTGACGGTGAAGGACGGTTGGCACGGCCTGCCGGAGGAGCGCGGCTTTCTCCACGACGTCCAGTTTGCGGCGTGCGAGCGCTTCCGCACCGTGCTGGCGCCCGGATCGAACGCGTTCCACTACGACCACATCCACGTCGATCTCGCGCGCCATCACGGCGGGCGCAGCATCTGCAACCCCAGGCCGGTGCCGGGCGACCTCGTCGTCGGCCGCCCCGGCGACCCCTTCACCGGCGGGATCGGGGCGCGCCGCAGCTCGGGGGCGGGCTCCGGCGATGGCGACGAAGTGTTCGATCGCCGGCTGCTGCGCGCCATCGCCGGTGAGGATTGACCGGCGAACCGTCAGCACCCGGGGTCCCTGCGGCGCTATTCCGTGCTCAGCGACCCGCGCGGCGCATCAAATACGCCGCCACGGCCTCGCCGTAGGCGCGCACCCCGGCATCGCTGCGATGCTGATCGTTCGGCACGTTGAACCATCGGTCGATGACCGCGCGCGGCACCCTTTCGTCCGCCGCCACACTGGTCCAGGCAACCGACGGAAGCTGCGCCCGGAGCTCGTCGAGCACCTCGTCCTCCAACTGGCTGGTCGGCGTGGTGGCGCCGATCAGCTCCGGATACGTGCGGTCCAGCAGGAAGACGGCGCGCGGAAAAAGCCCCAGGATGGTCTCGATGGCGGCCACCGCCCCGGGCGCCGCCTGGTCGACGCTCGCGTAGTAGAGTCCCTGCGACAGCGCGTCCTCGAGCGCCGCCATCGTCAGGTGCGGCGTCAGGCCCAGATGGCGGCCCGCCACGACCGCCAGGACCTCGGGATAGGGCGACAACCAGGTCAGCCGGCTCATGATGTTCGCCCGCACGAAGTCGGACATCTGGTCCGGGGAGATCGCGGCCTCGTCGCGGCGGATGTGCGGCCTGCGGATCAGATCGTTCTTGATGATGTTGACGATCAGCAGATCGAGATCGAACGGCAGCGCGACGCGCTCGGCGACGGCGCCGAGCTGGACGGCGCCGATCCCGTCCAGGCCGAAATTGATCACCCGCGTCCGGCGGCCACCGATGCTGTTGCGCCAGTCGGCGGAGGCGTTGAGCACGTCCTCCAGCACATCGGTCCAGCGCTGCGTGCTGGTGACGTTGGCGGTGAAGGAATCGCCGACGACGCCGATGCGGTACTCGCCGGCGGGCTTGGCAAACGGAAAATCCTCGCGCGCGATCAGGCCGTGGCGGTTGGTCCGGTAGTGCACCGGAAACGGCACCGTCGCCGGCCCGACCTCGATGTTCGGGCGGTAGCGGTAGCCGGTGAACGGATCGTAGACCGAGCTCGGCCGGCCGTCGGTCGGGATCTGGACGGTCGCGGCGGCCACGATGTCGCGCAGCATCGCGCGATACTGGAGGGCCCGGTATCCGGCTTCCACCAGCAGGTAGCCGACCAGCGTCGACGCGATGAGGAGCGCGGCATCGAGCGGAGAGACGCGCCTCGATGTCGGCCGCTCGGCCACCGGTCACTCGACAATTCGGCCCGGACGGCCGAATAGTGCGGCGGGATCGCGAAAAGCGTCGCCCGACCCGGGCGATCCGACACGCCGCGGCGCCGAGAACAGGGAGGACACATGGGAAAGCTCATTTTGGTCGAGCGCAAGGGACCGGTCACCATCGTGACGCTGTCGCGCCCGGAGGTGATGAATGCGCTCAACACCGACGCGCATTTCGAGCTGCACGACGCCTTCAACGCCTTCGCCGAGGACCCCGATCAATGGGTCGCCATCGTGACCGGGGCGGGCACCAAGGCGTTCTGCGCCGGCCATGATCTCAAGACCCAGGCGAGCGGCACCCACCGCGGCACGCCGCCGTCGGGCTTCGGCGGCCTCACGTCGCGGTTCGATCTCACCAAGCCGGTGATCGCCGCCGTCAATGGAGTGGCGATGGGAGGCGGCTTCGAGATCGCGCTCGCCTGCGACCTGATCATCGCGGCGGAGACCGCGGTGTTCGCCTTGCCGGAGCCGCGGGTGGGCCTCGCGGCGCTGGCCGGCGGAGTGCACCGCCTGCCCCGGCAGATCGGCCTGAAGCGCGCCATGGGCATGATCCTGACGGCGCGCCGGGTGTCGGCGCGGGAGGGCCACGAGCTCGGCTTCGTCAACGAGGTGGTGCCGCCCGGCGAGCTGATGACGGCGGCCGAGCGCTGGGCCGAGATGATCTGCCAGAACAGCCCGATGTCGATCCGCGCCTCCAAGGACGCGGTGCAGCGCGGCCTCGCGGTGTCGCTCGAGCAGGCTATGGCCGAGCAGTCGGGATATCCCGGCGTCAAGGCGCTGCAGGCCTCCCAGGACTACATCGAGGGCCCGCGCGCATTCGCCGAGAAGCGCCCGCCGCGCTGGACCGGGCGGTAAACCGGTCATTCGCGCT
>JBEKZK010000685.1:0-3479 GCA_049509935.1 Xanthobacteraceae bacterium
GCGGCGCAGCGGAGACCCTGCTCGGCGCCGGGCCGGCGCGCGCGCCCGCCGGCGACCCGGTGGCGACCAAAGTGATGGTCAAGGGCGAGGGCCTGCAATCGCTCAGGGGCCGGGCGGACGATTTCGTGTGGCCGCGGCAGGACGGGATGCCGGTGGCCTCCATGGGCGTCGCCGGTCAGGAATCCGCCGCACCCGTGCAGGCGAGCATCACGTCGGGCGAGCCGGCGAGCGCCGCGCCGCCCGCGGCCGGCGCGATCCCGGCGGCTCCAGCCGGAGCGGCGGCGCCCGTCGCGGTCGCTCCGGGGGCGGCGGCGCCGGCCCCGGGGGCGGCGGGAGCCAATGCCGCAACGGCGCCGGCCGCGCCGGCCAAACCCAGGCGGGCCGCCGCCGTCAAGCCGCCGCAGTCGATCCTGCCCCCGCTGCTCGGTGGCGGCGCCCGCGAGCCGCCGCGCCCGTCGGCGCCGGTCAACGGCAACAACAGCAACAACGGACGCGCCGCGTTCTGGCCGTGGAACCGGTAGGCCCGCTCACCGCGGCAGGCTGGTCGACCCCATCAGGAAGGCGTCGACCGAGGCGGCGGCCTGGCGGCCCTCGCGGATCGCCCAGACCACCAGCGACTGGCCGCGCCGCATGTCGCCGGCGGTGAACACTTTCGCCAGCGACGTCCGGTAGCTTTTGGTATCGGCCTTGATGTTGCCGCGCGGGTCGAGCTCGACGCCGAGCGCCTCGATCATGCCGCCGTGGATCGGATGCACGAAGCCCATGGCGAGCAGCACCAGGTCGGCCTTGAGCTCGAACTCGGTACCGGGGATCGGCTTGAACTTGTCGTCGCAGCGCACGCAGTGCAGGTGGCGCACCTGGCCGTATTCGCCGGTGAACTTTTGCGTCAGCACCGCGAAGTCGCGCTCCACGCCCTCCTCGTGGCTCGACGAGGTGCGCATCTTCATCGGCCAGTCCGGCCAGGTCATGAGCTTGTCCTCGCGGTCGGGCGGCCGCGCCATGATCTCGATCTGGGTGACCGACAGCGCGTGCTGACGATTGGACGTCCCGATGCAGTCGGAGCCGGTGTCGCCACCGCCGATGACGACGACGTGCTTGCGGTCGGCGAGGATCGGCGCCACGTCGCCGAGCGGCTCCTGGCTCACCCGGCGGTTCTGCTGCGGCAGGAAGTCCATGGCGAAATGGATGCCGGCGAGATCGCGTCCGGGGATCGGCAGGTCGCGCGGATGCTCGGCGCCGCCGGTGAGCACGACGGCGTCGTGGCCGTCGACCAGCTCGGCGGCCGCCACCCCGGCGCCGACGTGGGCGCCGTAGTGGAAGGTGACGCCCTCGGCCTCCATCTGCGCGACCCGGCGGTCGACGTGATTGCGGTCCATCTTGAAGTCGGGAATCCCGTAGCGCAGCAGGCCTCCCGCCTTGGCGTGCTTCTCGTAGACGTGCACGTCGTGACCGGCCCGCGCCAGCTGCTGGGCACAGGCGAGGCCGGCCGGACCGGAGCCGACGACCGCGACCTTGCGGCCGCTCCGTGACGCCGGCGGCTCGGGCACGATCCAGCCCTCGGCCCAGGCGCGGTCGACGATCGTGCATTCGATCGTCTTGATGGTCACCGGGCTGTCCTCGAGGTTGAGCACGCAGGAGGCTTCACACGGCGCCGGGCACACCCGTCCGGTGAACTCCGGAAAGTTGTTGGTCGAATGCAGGTTGACGATCGCGGTCTTCCAGTCGCCGCGATAGACGAGGTCGTTCCAGTCCGGAATCTGGTTGTTCACCGGACAGCCGTTGTGACAGTACGGGATGCCGCAGTTCATGCAGCGCGCCGCCTGGTCGCGGGTCGCCTCCGCCGACAGCGGGATCACGAACTCGCGATAGTGCCGGATGCGATCGGAGGCCGGCGCGTAGCGCCGGTCCTGGCGGGCGATCTCGAGGAAGCCGGTGACTTTTCCCATCGGCGGCTCAGACTCCAGCTGCGGAAAGGCGCGGCGCGTCCGATTCGCGGGCCTTCATCTCGGCCAGCGCCCGGCGATACTCGACCGGCATCACTTTGCGGAATTTCGGCAGATAGGTGTTCCAGCTGGCCAGGATGTGCTTGGCGCGCTCGGAGTGCGTATAGCTCGCATGATTGGCGATGAGCTGGTGCAGCCGCTCGGCGTCGAAGCGACTCATGTCCGCCATCACGTCGACGCGCCCGTGCGAGTCGAGATCGCCGGCCTGGTGATAGTGCAGCGCGATCAGCTCCTCCTCCTCGATCACCGGCTCGAGCTCGACCATGGAGAGGTTGCAGCGCGACGCGAAGCTGCCGTCCTCGTCGAGCACGTAGGCGATGCCCCCCGACATGCCGGCGGCGAAATTCCGCCCGGTGATGCCGAGCACGACCACGATGCCCCCGGTCATGTACTCGCAGCAGTGATCGCCGGTGCCCTCGACCACGGCGACGGCGCCGGAGTTGCGCACCGCGAAGCGCTCGCCGACGATGCCGCGGAAATAGCACTCGCCCTCGATCGCCCCGTACAGCACCGTGTTGCCGGCGATGATCGATTCCTCGGGCACGATCCGCTTGGCCTCCTTCGGCGGATAGATCACGATGCGGCCGCCCGACAAGCCCTTGCCCACATAGTCGTTGGCTTCGCCTTCGAGCTCGAAGGTGAGCCCGCGCGCCAGCCAGGCGCCGAAGCTCTGGCCGGCGGTGCCGGTGAGCTTCACCCGGATCGTCTCGTCGGGCAGGCCGTCGTGGCCGTAGATCTTGGCGATCTCGCCGGACAGCATGGCGCCCGCCGTGCGGTCGGTGTTGCGGATCGTCGTGGTGATCTTCACCGGCGCGCCGCGATCGATCGCGGCGCGCGCCTCGGCGATCAGCCGGCGATCGAGGATGTGATGGATCTTGTGGTCCTGCGGCTCGCACTTGAAGATGTTGACGCCGTCGCCGGCGAGCGGCTTCTCGAACAGCTGCGAGAAATCCAGCCCCTTGGCCTTCCAATGGTCGACCAGACGGTTGGTGTCGAGCATCTGCATCTGCCCGATCATCTCCTCGAACTTGCGGTAGCCGAGCGCCGCCATCTGCTCGCGCACCTCCTCGGCGACGAAGAAGAAGTAGTTGATGACGTGCTCCGGCGTGCCCTTGAAGCGTTTGCGCAGCACCGGGTCCTGGGTGGCGACGCCGACCGGGCAGGTATTGAGATGGCACACCCGCATCATGATGCAGCCGGCCGCGATCAGCGGCGCGGTGGAGAAGCCGAACTCGTCGGCGCCGAGCATGGCGCCGATGACGACGTCGCGTCCGGTGCGCAGGCCGCCGTCGACCTGCACGGTGATGCGGCCGCGCAGCCGGTTGGCGACCAGCGTCTGGTGGGTCTCGGCGAGACCGATCTCCCACGGGCTGCCGGCGTGCTTGATCGACGTCAGCGGCGAGGCGCCGGTGCGTCATTGGAAGACCTATATTGTGAAGTGGTGTGAGAGTGAGTTTTATAGGATGGCGTATAATT
>JBEKZK010000686.1:0-3472 GCA_049509935.1 Xanthobacteraceae bacterium
CGGCAAGCTCGCCGACCTGGTGCTGTGGTCGCCGGCGTTCTTCGGCGTCAAGCCGGACCTCGTCATCAAGGGCGGCTCGATCGTGGCGGCCCCGATGGGCGATCCCAACGCCTCGATCCCGACACCGCAGCCGATCCACTACCGGCCGATGTTCGGCGCCTTCGGCAAGGCGCTCACGGCGAGCTCGGTGGTGTTCGTGTCGAAGGCCGCCGCCGCATCGGATCTGCGCGCAAGGCTCGGGATCGACAAGGCCTTGGTGGCGGTGGAAAACACCCGCGGCGGCATCTCCAAGGCGAGCATGGTGCACAACGCCGCGACCCCGGACATCCGGGTCGATGCCGAGACCTACGAGGTCCGCGCCGACGGCGAGCTCCTGACCTGCGCGCCCGCCGACGTGCTGCCGATGGCGCAGCGGTATTTCTTGTTCTGAGCCGCTCCGCCGCCGGCGGCCCCGAGGTCGGGCCGACAACCTACCTCGGCTGATTTCTATTCGCGTCGTCTGCGTCCTGCTGCGCCCTCTTCGCGTTGTCCGGCGGCATCGCGACTGCCGCGGGAGCACGGCCGGCGGGCCATGGACCTCGGACAGCCGGATGCCGGCATCAGCGGACGTTCGGGGAAGCGGTCTGAGCCCGGCTGACAGTGCGCGTGCAAACAATCTTGGCGCGCTGAGTCTCGTCGAGATCCCGCCCGAGCGAGGTGCCGGCCAAATAGGCCTGACCGTGCATCAGGCAGGTTGTCGGGTTGCTGAACTCTTCAGGCACTCGCACCACGTTGATGGCATTCGTCTGGGAGCAATCCGCCAGATCCGGTGTCACCTGCAGCGAGCAGACCAGAACCAATGCCATCAACATTCGAGTCTCCATCAATGTTGTTGGCAAGTCTACCTCTTGATTGTGCCAGGGGGCCTTGCACCCATGGCAGGCATGTCGATGTCGAGCGAAGCCATGGTGGCTGCGATGCGGCGCCTCGACTCTTGTTGGTAGACGAGCCCGTACGGTACGCGATCAGTCTGACTGTTCGTGCGGCCGACGCAATGGATTGGGGAAATTGCAGCGACAACGCCGCACGGTCAAAGATCGGCCCGCGTACGACCGCTTCGAGGCCTCGTGCGCAGTTACGGTCAGTTACGGTGACAGTGCACTACAGTTACGGTGACAGTGCACTAAATACAGTTACGGTGACAGTGCACTAAATAGATGACCGACCGCTGTTCGCGTCGGCCATGGCGCGCCGGCGCGCCGGGCCAGCGGATCAGCGAGGACGACGCAGCTGGCGAGCCGTAAAGTGATGCGGTGAAGCCTTCGAGTAGAATTATATGATCGAGTGCACCCGAGCGTAGCCCGAGACAATTTGTCACCGCGATTTGCTCACCGACGGAGCGGGGACCGAACGCCCGCTCGACCCGCCGCAGGAGCCCAGTCCCTGATCTGGAAAGACCGGTCGCCGGTCGTCCGCTGCACAGCGGCGAGCATGATCCGATTTGTGTCTCCATCGTGGCTCGCAAACCTCGGCCGAATCACAAATGATTGACCGATACGGCAATGCCCCGCCGGACGCCGGAAGTGATCCAGCCAGCCCCGTCTGACGTTGATGGGAGTGCGAACGTTTCCAACCCACATGATGGAGCTGAATATGAATGTCATGAAGCCGGTCGCCGGCGTTGCCCTTGCTTTCGCGCTGTCGATGTCGGCCGCCAAGGCGTCCGACATCGTCGATACGGCGGTCGCCGCAGGCTCGTTCCATACCCTGATCGCGGCACTCAAGGCTGCAGATCTCGTCGGTACGCTGAATGGACCGGGTCCCTTCACGGTTTTCGCCCCAACGGATGCGGCATTCCGGAAGCTGCCGCAGGGAACGGTCGAAAACCTGCTGAAGCCGGAGAACAAGGAGAAGCTGGTCAAGATCCTGACCTACCATGTGGTGCCCGGCAAGGTGATGTCCGGCGAGATCGCAGGAAAGAACCTCAAGGTTGCGACAGTGGAGGGAGCAACGATTCATGTCCGCGGTCGTCACGGCGTCAAAGTCAATGGCGCGCATGTGACCAAGGCGGACATCCAGGCCGACAACGGCGTCATCCATGTCATCGACCAGGTGCTGCTGCCGAAGGGGTGAGCGTCCGGGTCCCGCTGCTCTGACGCTGACGCTCGAACCAGGGGGTCGGCGAACAATGTCATCGGTGCAATCTGATCCCCGCCGGCCCCGACGACCTGGCCACGACAGCCGTGGCCAGGTCGTTGGACCACAAACCTGAAACACCGGTCGCCGCAAAGCCGGCCGTTGCGAAGCTGGACAACTTCAAGGGCATTGTGGCTCCATCGGGGCCGGGGATTCGGTGCCTGAAGGGAGCCGGCATGCGGCGCGCCATCGAGGTCAGAGTCGCCGGGGACTGGAGCGTCCGCCTCGAGGTCGATTGCGTCGTTCTCGATGCCGACGACCGTCATCGCCGACGCACCGTGCTCACCGGCGAGGCGGGCACGACATTCCTGCTCGATCTTCCGCGGGCGACCGTCTTGGGCGACGGCGACGGGCTGCTGCTCGACGACGGCTCGGTGGTCCGCGTCGCCGGGCTCGCGGAGCCGCTGATGGAGATTTCCGCCGCAACGCCGGTGCAGCTGGTGCGACTGGCCTGGCACCTCGGCAACCGCCATACCGACGTAGAGGTGGCGGCCGGCAAGCTGCGCATCCGCCGCGACCACGTGCTCGAGGACATGGTGGCGCGGCTCGGGGCGTCCGCCGTCCAATTGATGGCGCCGTTCAGTCCGGAGCCGGCGAGCCCTCACCACCACCGTGACGATCGCACGGACGACCGTCATGGCGTCTGACGTGGTTCGGCCAGTGTCCGCGGTCCCCGGCGCGGACACGGTCGGGTGCGGGACCTTGCTGGCACCCGAAGAGTTGCTGACCGACGGAGCGCTGTACCGGCTGACCGCCTGGCTGTCGCCGTCCTATCCGGTCGGGGCGTTCTCCTATTCGGGCGGGCTCGAATATGCGGTCGAGGCCGGCGACGTGACCGATGCCGATGCCTTGCGGCGCTGGATCGCCGTGATGATCGCCGAGGGCGGCGGATTCTGCGACGCGGTCCTGTTCGCCCATGCGCATCGCGCCGCGGCGGGGCGCGACGAGACGGCGCTCCGGGTGGTCGCCGAGCTTGCCGCGGCGCTGTCGCCATCGCGGGAGCGGCATCTCGAGACCACGGCGCAGGGCCGCGCCTTCCTCGAGGTGACGCGGGCCGCCTGGCCATGCGCCGCCCTCGATGCGCTGGTCGCCGCGTGGCCCGGGCCCTATGCGTATCCGGTCGCCGTCGCTGCCGCGGCGGCCGGACACCGGATCGCGCTGCGGCCGGCGCTGCTCGCCTACCTCCACGCGATCGCCGCGAACCTGGTGTCGGCCGGCGTGCGCCTCGTCCCGCTCGGTCAGACCGCCGGGCAGCACGCCGTTGCCGCGCTCGAGAGTGTCATCGCCGACACCGCCG
>JBEKZK010000687.1:0-3465 GCA_049509935.1 Xanthobacteraceae bacterium
CGACGGTCACGCCGGTCGCCCGCTTGACGTGGTCGTTGAGCCGGTCCGGCGTCATCGCCAGCAGGCCGGCATAGAACGCCACCAGCCGCTCGCCGCGGAAGTTGTCCTCGATCAGCCCGCGCAGCGCCGCAACCGTCGCTTCGGCGATCGTCAGCGGCACGGTCTCGACCCGGGCGCTGGTGTTGGCGCGGCCGGCCGCCAGACGCACCACCTCGACGGCGATCAGCGCCAGCAGCGCCCGCATGGCGAGCCGATGGCCCTCGCGCGCCAGAAAGCGCTCGGATCTGGAACAGGTTGCGGTGGCGGTGGGCGTGGATCGTCCAGTCGTGGACCGACGAGCGCGACGCGATGGTCTCGACATGGATGAAATCGAACGCCTGGTCGTCCGGCGGATCGCCGTAGAGGTGAAACAGCGGCAGGCCTGGAGCGGAGGGCATGGGCCAAGCATAGACGCGCCACGAGCCCGGGGAAATGCGCGAAGCCCCTACACCCGCTTGTAGGCGCGGTCGTGATACACCAGGGCCGGGCCGCCCGGACCGAGATGGATCGCCTCGATGCCGGCGATCAGCACGTTGTGGGTCGCCACCGCCTTGACCTCGATGATGCGGCAGTCGAACGCCACCACCGCGGTGGCCAGCACCGGGCAGCCGGTCTTGAGGTAAATCCACTCCGGGCCGGAAAAACGCTCGGCCATCGAGATGCCGGTGCGGCCCGAAAACATGGTGGCAACCGCCTCCTGGTCGGCGCCGAGCGTGTTGACGCAGAGCACGCCGTTGAGCGGAAACACCTGGGTCGACTGGCTGCGCCGGTTGAGGCAGGCGAGCAGCGTGGCGGGACTGTCCGACACCGAGCACACCGCGGTGGCCGTGAAGCCGCCCTTGCCGGCCGGTCCGTCGGTGGTCACCACGTGGACGGCGGCGCCGAGCCGGCTCATCGCCTCGCGGAACACGGAGGAGTCCACGGTGTCGAACGGCGTCGGGCTCACCGCCGCGAAGGCACCGTCCATTGCGTCGTCGGGGCGTTGGTCGATCCAGCTCATGTGCCATTGTAGCCGATCGGGACCCGGCGCATAGGCGGCATGGAACGTGCGGCCCTATTCGGCTGCCCGTTTCACGCGCCCGACCCCGCGGTAGGCGACGTCGTCCGGGTCGAGCCAGGTCGACCCGGTCCAGCCGTGCTCGTCGTAGTCCGACAGGCACTCGTCGGCGAGCGCCATCATCTGGTCGAGCGCACCGGAGGCCTTGGCGCCGAACAGCGCCTGGATGCGGATGTCCTCGTGGTTGCCGGCGTAGTTGCGCTCGTAGAGCTCGTGGCGGCCGCCGAACTCGCTGCCGATTGCGTCCCACAGCAGCTTCATCACCTTGATCCGCTCCTTGTAGTCGATGCCGTAGGAGCCGCGCACGTAGCGCTTGAGATACTTGTCGACCTCGGGGTTCTGGAAATCGCGCGCCGACGACGGCAGGTAGATCAGCGAGGAGGCGACGATCTTTTCCACGATCTCCTTGATGCGGCCGTAGGCGTCCCCGGCGAACACCCGGTAGCTCGCGCCCGACTGGGCGTTCGGCAGCACGGTGTCGCCGACCCAGGGGACCGGGATGGCCGCCATGGCGTCGGAGATCGCCCAGAACAGGTTGCGCCAGGCGATGACCTCGCCGAGCATCGCCTGGTTGCCGCGGAACTCGTCGGAGCCGGCGGCGCGCAGCGCCTTGGCGATCACGCCGACCATGAAGTCGAGCTTCACGGCGAGCCGGGTGCAACCCTGGAACTGGTAGCCGGCGAGGAAGCCGGACTTGGCGAAGAACACCTTGGCCTTTTCCACGTCGCGGTGCAGCAGCACGTCCTCCCAGGGGATGAACGCGTTGTCGAAAACGAAGATCGCGTCGTTCTCGTCGAACCGCGACGACAGCGGATAGTCGAACGGCGAGCCGAGCACGCTCGCCGCCATCTCGTAGGAGGTCCGGCAGATCAGCTTCACGCCCGGCGCGTTCATCGGCGCGACGAACATCACGGCCAGATCCGAATCGGCGATCGGCATCGCGGCGTTCTGGCCGAGGAAATTGTAATGCGTGATCGCCGAAGCGGTCGCCACCACCTTGGCGCCCGACACGTAGATGCCGGCGTCGCTCTCCTTCTGGATGGTGATGAACACGTCCTTGACCTGGTCCGCCGCCTTGGCGCGGTCGACCGGCGGATTGACGATGGCGTGGTTCATGAACAGCACGGCTTCCTGCGCGCGCCGGTACCAGGCCTTGGCGTTGCCGGAGAATTTTCCGTAGAACTGGTCGTTGGCGCCGAGCGTGTTCATCAGCGACGCCTTGTAGTCCGGCGTGCGCCCCATCCAGCCGTACGACATGCGCGCCCAATGGGCGATCGCCTCACGTTGCGCCATCAGGTCCTCGCGCGACCGGGCGACGCGGAAGAAGCGGTGAGTGTAGCCGCCGGACCCGGTGTCGGTCGGGCCGGTCAGCTGGTCCCTGGATTCGGGCTGATGCAGCGCATCGTAGAGCCGGGCGATGCTGCGGGCGGAATTGCGGAAGGCCGGGTGGGTGGTGACGTCGTCGACCTTTTCACCGTAGATCCACACCTCGCGGCCGTCGCGCAGGCTTTCCAGATATTCCGCACCGGTGAACGGACGACCCTTGGCGCCGATGACGTCCTCGGGCTTTGCAGCTGTCATTCTCTGTCTTCCACCCGCGGCGGCATCGGAGCGCACACTACATCGCGACCCGGGCAATGGAAAGCGCGACCGCACCGTTGCCGCCCGCGCGCGCGCCTGTTAAGAGTTCGAATCGGACGGTCCCGGCAACCGGCACGGCCGCCCATGCGACCGGATCGGGAGGGCCTCGGCAAGAGGTGGGCCTCGGCGGCGGAGGGTCTCGGCGGGCGGATGGAAATCTTTGTCCAGCAGCTGATCAACGGGATCACGCTCGGCTCGATCTACGGTCTCATCGCGATCGGCTACACGATGGTGTTCGGCATCATCGGGATGGTGAACTTCGCCCACGGCGACGTGTTCATGGTGTCGGCCTTCATTGCGCTCATCACCTTTCTCATCCTCACCACGTGGCTCGGCATCAGCTCGATCGTGCTGGCGCTGCTGATCGTGCTGGTGGTGTCGATGGCGCTGACCTCGCTCGTCAACTGGACGATCGAGCGGCTCGCCTACCGGCCGCTGCGCGGCTCGTTCCGCCTCGCCCCGCTGATCTCGGCGATCGGCATGTCGATCTTCCTGATGAACTTCGTGCAGGTGGCGCAGGGGCCACGCAACAAGTCGACGCCGCCGATGCTGCGCGAGGTCATCGTGCTGATGGAGCGCAACGGCTACCAGGTCACCCTGTCCTATCGGCAGATCGTCATCTGGGTGACCACGGCGCTGCTGCTGGCGGCGTTCTGGTTCATCGTCAGCCGCACCTCGCTCGGCCGCGCCCAGCGCGCCTGCGAGCAGGACCAGAAGATGGCGGCGCT
>JBEKZK010000688.1:0-3460 GCA_049509935.1 Xanthobacteraceae bacterium
CTTGAATGTCATGAGTTGACTCCTGTCCGTAACGATGTGGTGCCGGTTCACAGCGCCGTCTCGTCGGTTTCGCCGGTGCGGATGCGCATCGCATGGTCGATCCCGAACACGAAGATCTTGCCGTCGCCAATCTCGCCGGTCTTTGCCGCGCCGGCGATGGCTTCGACGACTTTGTCGACCTGGTCGGCGGTCACCGCCACCTCGATCTTTATTTTCGGCAGGAAATTCACTGCATATTCGGTTCCCCTGTAGATTTCGGTATGCCCCTTTTGCCGCCCGTAGCCCTTCACCTCCGTCACTGTCAGACCGTGAATCCCCGCCGCCGTCAGGGCGTCGCGCACGACGTCGAGCTTGAACGGCTTGATGATGGCCATGACAATTTTCATGGGTAACAACCCCCCGATTGAGCCCGATCAGCGAACGCATGACGACCGGGCGGCCTCACCTGTGCGTTGCCCGCGAGTTCGCATCCTCTTTAGGCATTGCATCAGGGGAGGGAATCAAGCCTCGTGCCACATCCCGGCTGGGCGCCTAGCATGCTGGAAAGATTTGCTCTTTTCCTGGTGCGCGATGATCCGGCAAGTGCCCGCCGGGACCGCTGCCGAATTGCGAGGCAGCGCTGCTGCTATTTTCATCGGCTAACAAGCGCGCCGCCGCCGATACCGGTCTGCCGCCGCGGAATGGCCGCTGATCCGCGGCATGGAATTGAAAATCGTGCCGCGGTCGATAGGATCCGGCGGCCGCACCGCGATGACGGATTGCCGGGCCATGGAGGCGACCCTTGCATCGTTGGATCGGCTGCATCGCTTCGCTGCTGCTCGGGCTGTCCGCCGTTTCGGCGCTGCGCGCCCAGAGCCCGTCGGATTCGGCCCCACCCAAGGTCGATCCACCGGACACCGAATACCGGGCCGGCGCCCAGGAGCCCGATCCGTCGGTGGAGCGGCGGTTGCAGGTGGTGGCGCCCTACCGGGGCTACCTGCCGGCGGTCGTCGAGCTCGCCAGGATGCCGCCGGTCGGCGATCAGGCCGCCACGCCATCCTCGGCTGCCTGGGCGGCCGCCTACGCGGCGCGGGGCTTCTATGCGGGAGCACTCGAAGGCCGCGATATCGGTGAGCCGGCGAACGTTCCGAGCCCGAGCTATGTCTATCACCTCGCACGGCAGGGCAGCTGCGATGACGGCAGCAGCATCCCGCGCGTCGTCGAGGTGCTGCGGCGGGGGGCGCCGTCGCTCGCAGAGCAGCCGTTCAGCGCCGATTGCGTGCCGCCGGCATTGCCGTCCGTGGTCGCGGCGGCGCACGATTTCCGCGTCCAGGGTCTGCGCCGGATCGATCTCAAGCGCATCGACGACGTCAAGGGCGAGCTCGCCGGATCCAATCCGGTCATTGTCGAGCTCCGGGTGGGTGCCGCCTTCCGGCACCTGCGCGGCGACGCCACGTTGGCGGAGACGGACGCCGATGCCGCCAGCACGGACGCGTCCCAGTTCGTGACGCTCAGCGGTTACGACGAGCACCGGCAGGCCTTTCGACTGATCAATTCCTGGGGCGCGGGCTGGGGCGATCGCGGCTATGCATGGCTCGGATACGACGTGTTCCGCGCCCGCGTCGCCCGCGCCTACGTGCTCGACGTGGCGGCGCCGAGGCGCGCCAAGGTGGCCGGCGAGACAGCCGGCAAGGACGCCGACGATCTCGCCGCGCTCGAGGATCTGGCCTGCGGAAAAATCCGCGCCCGCACCGACGGCGAGCGCCGCGCGCTGTCGGGCTTCGTCGCCTCGGACGCCGACCTCGAGGTCATCAACGCGGTTGCGGCGCGGGCGCAGGCGACCTCGGTCGCGGACGTCGCGGTGGCGCCCTGGCCGCTGTGCGAAGCGCTGCAGACGCTCGACCACCCGCTTGCCGCGGCGGACCCGCCGAAGATCACCGTGGGCGGCGGCGCCACGCTGCGCGCCGGCGACACCGTGACGATCGAGGTGCGGTCCGCCGGCCCGCGACGCCACCTCTACGTCTCCTACATCCAGGCGGACGGCACGATCATGCATCTGGCACAGCCGGGCGCCACCGGCGATCCCACTGGAGCCATCCTGACGTTCGGCGACGGCCGGCAGGGCCGCTCGAGATTTCTGGTGGGCCCGCCGTTCGGCCGCGAGATGATCGTCGCCATCGCGGCGCCGCAACGATTGTTCGACGCCACGCTGCCGGCGCGGCAGGCGGCGCGCGACTATCTGACGGCGCTGCGCCGCGCTCTGATCTACCGGCGCTCCCCCGACCAGCCGGACATCGAGGCGAGCGCCGCCGTCAAGATTCTCAGGACCCAGGCGCGATAGTTTGCCGACGGCATCCTGCAGCCCGCATGGAGCGCAGCGAAATGCGGGAGCGGCCCCCACATGCGACACCGCCGCTCCCGGATTTCATCCGGCTGGGAGCACGGTCACTCGGTCAGCGATTCGGCCAGCATGCGCCGGCACTCGGCCAACTCGTGCAGCATCGCCTCGAGCTTGCGCTTGTCGTCGGGCGAGATCCCGATCGGCGCGGCGGCGCCACCGCCATTGGCGAACAGCCGCGGCTCGGACGCCGGCGCCCTCGCGTCGGCGATCGCCGGCAGATTCAATGACCCGTCGTCATGCTCGTCGTTCTCGCGGTCGGACGACGGCTCGCCGGGGCCCGCCATCGGCACCTCGGCGAAGATGTCCTCGATCGATGGCTCGATCCGTTCCGCCCGCTCGTCCGCGCCGGCGTCGTGCGGGTCGCCGACCGAGCCGAGCAGCGACGGCAGCAGCCCGAACAGCCCGCGACCGCGTTCGACGTCGGCCTCGCCGCGCGCGCGCCCTCCGGGCGGCGGACGCGCCGGCGGGGCGCTCTCGCCCGGCTCCGGATGATCGGTCGGCGAGCGCTCGGGCTGCGGCGCGCCGGCCTTCCATACCGACTGGACGAATTTGATGCCCTCGTCCTTGAGGATGCGCTGGACGCCGCGGATGGTGTAGCCCTCGCCGTAGAGCAGATGGCGAATGCCGCGGAGCAGGTCGATGTCGTCGGGCCGATAATAGCGCCGGCCACCGCCGCGCTTCATCGGCTTGATGTGACTGAAGCGGGTTTCCCAGAAGCGCAGCACGTGCTGCGGCAGATCGAGATCCTCTGCGACTTCACTGATGGTGCGGAACGCGTCGGGCGCCTTGTCCAATGCCGCCTGCTCCATCCGCTGGCGCATGCTCCGGCGAAGTCGAGCTCTCACCGCACCATGCGCTACACAACAAACTCTACTTGCGGGCGCCGTCCAACCCGGAATTGATCCGATGCTTGAGGATCGCCGACGGCTTGAACACCATGACCCGGCGCGGCGAGATCGGAACTTCCTTGCCGGTCTTGGGGTTGCGGCCGAGGCGCTGGCCCTTCTTGCGTACCACGAAGGAGCCGAACGACGACAACTTCACGGTTTCCCCGCGTTCCAGGCAGTCGGTGATCTCGTT
>JBEKZK010000689.1:0-3452 GCA_049509935.1 Xanthobacteraceae bacterium
CGGCGACGATCTGACCGCGACGCTGGTGCTCGGCGGCCTCGCAGCAGCGGTCGTGATGCTGCCGCGGCTCGCCTGCGATAGCCTGCGCCGCGCCGCCTTGCTGGCGTTCGTGGCCGCCGTCCCGGTCGGCGTCGCCGCAGGGCTGAAGCTCACCGCCGCGATCGATGCGGGCGCGTTCGCGCTCGCCTTCCTGGCCATCGGCCGCCGCCTGCCCGAGCGCGGAGCGCTGGTCGCGGCGGCAGCGGCCGGCGCCGGCGCCGGGTTTCTGGTCGCCGGCGGCCCGTGGTTCCTCATCATGTGGCAGCATACCGGCAATCCGACCTTCCCCTACCTCAATCAGATCTTCCACTCCGCCCTGGTGCTGCCGATTTCCCATCGCGACGACAGCTTTGTCCCCGATGGGACCTTCGACACCGTGCTGTTCCCGTTCCTGGTGGCGCTCGGCCGACTGTCCGCCGCCGAATTCCCGTTCCGCGACCTGCGCGTCCCGGTGCTCTACGGGCTGGTGCTGCTGCTCGCGCTGGCACGGCTGTGCGGTCGCGGGTCGGGGCTCTCGCCGGCGGCGCGGCTCGTGCTCGCCTTCGCGGCGGCGTGCTACGTGCCGTGGCTCGCCACCTTCGCGATCGCCCGCTATCTGCTGCCGGTCGAGCTGCTGGCGCCGGCGCTGATCGTGGCGCTGATCGGCGCGCTCGTGCCCGCGGTGCGCTCGCGCGCCGCCATCGCGGCGCTCGCCCTCGGCCTCGTCGTGGTGACCACCCGGCCGGCGGACTGGGGCCGCATCGCCTGGGGCGATGAGCTCTACAGCGTGCGCGTCCCGCCGATCGCGAGCGACGGCCTCGTCGTCATGGCGGGCACGGCGCCGACCGCGTTCCTGATCCCGTTCTTTCCGCCGAAAATCCCGTTCATTCGCGCCGACGGCTTCTATACCGACCGGCTGAGCCTGGACTACGGCCTCTACCGCACCGGCGCCGACCGCATTCGCGGTCACTCGGGCGCGCTCTATCTGCTTTATCGCGGCGACGAGGAGGCGAGCGCCCGCGAGGTGACGGCGCGGTTCGGGCTCGTCCCGACGCCGGAGGGCTGCCGGGCCGTGGAGAACCGGCTCGAGCCGGCCGATGGCCCCCGGGGCGGCATCCTGCTGTGCCGGGTCGGGCGGCGCGATTGACATGTGCGGCGGCTGTGACATCCAGTAGCGCTGCCTCTCGGAGGGGAGGTGAAGCTACGGCCGACCGGGGGAGCCATTGCGCGAGCTGGTTCGTACCAACGACATGGTGCTGGTCACGGTGATCGAGGCGCTGCTCAACGGCGCCCGGATCGAGCATGTCGTGCTCGATCAGAACATGAGCGTGCTCGAAGGCTCCCTCGGGATCCTGCCGCGTCGCATCCTGGTCTCCGAGGCCGACGCCAGGGTGGCGCGCCGCGTCCTCGTTGATGCCGGGCTCGCGCACGAGCTTCGCCACGATGGCGGATGAGGCGCCGGCCGCGGATGACGCCCTCACCGACGACACCGTGCTCGGCGGCCGGGTCCGCCTGCTGCAGCCGCGTCGCGGCCACCGCGTCGGCCACGACGCCATTCTGCTGGCGGCCGCGACCGCGGCGGCACCCGGCCAGCATGCGGTCGAGCTCGGCGCCGGCGTCGGCGCCGCCGGCATCGCGCTCGCCGTGCGCCTGCCCGGGCTCGCGGTGACGCTGGTCGAGATCGATTCCCGCCTCGCCGCTCTCGCGGCGCAGAACATCCGGCGCAACGATCTGGCCGCGCGGCTGCGTGCGGTGGCGCTCGACATCGCGGCGCCAGACCGGGACTTTGCGGCCGCCGGCCTGCCGGCCGGATCCGCTGCCGCCGTTCTGATGAATCCGCCGTTCAACGACGCCGCCCGGCACAACCGCTCGCCCGATGCCGGCCGCCGGCTCGCCCACGTGGCGCACCGCGGGCTCGCGCCATGGGTCGGCTGCGCCGCCCGGCTGCTGGCGCCGCACGGCGTGCTCACCCTGATCTGGCGCGCCGACGGCCTCGCCGAGGTGCTCGGCGCGCTCGGCGCGTTTGGCGCCGTCACCATCCTGCCGGTGCATCCGCGCCCCGACGCACCGGCCAATCGCATCCTGCTGCGTGCCGTCAGGGCGAGCCGCACGCCGCTCGCCCTGCTTCCCGGCCTGATGCTCGCCGACGCCGACGGTCGTCCGACGCCGCAGGCCGAGGTGGTCCTGCGCCACGGCGCGGCCCTGCCGCTGCAGCCGTTGCCGTAGGATGGGCCCCTGCAGACCGTAGGGTGGGCAAAGGCGCTCTTCGCGCCGTGCCCACCGTCGGTGCCTGTAGCGGGACCGGCACTCGCTGCATCCGGGCTACGAATTTGCCGTAGGGTGGGCAAAGGCGCTCCTGCGCCGTGCCCACCGGCGGCGCCGATGGTGGGCACGCTGCGCTTTGCCCACCCTATCCCCCGATCAGAATCATTCCAAACTGTTGTTTGGAATTCCTCCAGTTCCAATCCGCGAATTGTTTGTTTGACCGGCGCGCCGTGGGCCGGCCACTGTCGATCCGCTATGGCGGGACCTTGACCCCCGCCCTGGAGGACATCGATGGTCGATTGCAAGCCCGCGCGCGCACCCGCGCGCCTCGCCGCGTCGCTGGCCGGCATCTCGCTGCTGGCGCTCGGCAGCACCGTGAGCCGCGCCGAGGAGATGAGCGACGCCGTGCTGCAGAAGCTGGAGCGCATGGAGAGCCGGATCCGCTCGCTCGAAGCCCAGCTTGCCAAGAAGGACGCCGAGGCCGCAGCCCGCAAGCCGGCCGCCCCGCCGGCTCGCCCCGGCGGCATGGCGCAGGGGTCCGAGGCCGCCGCGCCCGCCGTGCCTCCCGCCGCGAAGAACGCCGACGCCGCGGGCGCCAAGCCTGCGCCGGCGTCCGGCACCGCACCTCCTGCGGTATCCGCCGCCGCACCCGCCGCGAAGCCCGCGCTCCTGGCAATCCCCGGGCTCGGCGACACGCCGGCGGCCGGCCTGAGCATCGGCGCCTACGGCGAGCTCAGGTTCGGCGCCATGCAGAACCCGGCCGCTGGCGGCCAGTGGCAGAACGGCTTCGACGCCGCCCGCATGGTGCTGCTGCCGACCTATCAGATCACCGACAACATCATCTTCAATGCCGAGATCGAGTTCGAGCACGCCGGCACCGGCTTCGACGCCGACGACAAGCTGCACGGCACCGCCGAGATCGAGCAGATCTGGATCGACTTCAAGATCGTCGACCAGTTCAACCTGCGCGCGCCCGGCATCGACCTCATCCCGATCGGCTACATCAACCAGCATCACGAGCCGACCCAGTTCTACAGCGTCTTCCGCCCCGATCTCTACAACGGCCTGATCCCGTCGACCTGGAAGGCGCCGGCGACCAGCGTCTACGGCCGCATCGCCGAAGGCCTGAGCTACCAGATCCAGGCGAGCTCGAGCCTGGAGGATTTCGG
>JBEKZK010000069.1:0-11435 GCA_049509935.1 Xanthobacteraceae bacterium
TTCCTCCCCGCCGGGCCGTTCGCGATCCTGCCGCTGAAAGGATCGCGGTCGTCGATCGTATGGACCGAGGAGAGCGCCGCCGCCGAGCGCATCATCGCGCTGCCCGACCGCGAGTTCCACGACGAGCTGGAGACGCGCTTCGGCCTGCACCTCGGCGAGATCGAGGTGCAGGGCTCCCGGCAGGCCCATCCGCTCGGCCTGCAGGTGGCGCGCACCTTCATCGGCGAGCGCCTGGCGCTGGTGGGGGATGCCGCCCACGTCATCCATCCGATCGCCGGGCAGGGGCTCAACATGGGGCTGCGCGACGTCGCAGCGCTCGCCGAGGCGATCGTCGACGCGGCGCGGCTCGGGCTCGATCCCGGCGGCGCCGACGTGCTCGAGCGCTATCAGCGCTGGCGCCGCTTCGACACCCTGGCGATGGGGATCGCCACCGACGGCCTCAATCGCCTGTTCTCCAACCGCTCCGACCTGTTGCGCCTCGTCCGCGACATCGGCCTCGGCCTGGTCGACCGCGCGCCGCCGCTCAAGCGGCTGTTCATCCGCGAGGCCGCGGGTCTGACCGGCGAGGTGCCGAAGCTGCTGAGGGGCGAGATGCTGTAGGGTTTGTCGGGGTGGAGTGGGTTGCCGGCTCGTCAACGAGAACATGCACCGCTCAACGCAGATCTTCCCGAAATAGCAGCAGTCTCATACAGAGGCCAAAAATTCGCTCGCTCTGAAGAAGCATTCGAATGGAATACCAGACCCTTCAAAAAGGTCGGACGCGCCCGCTTCTCTGTCGACGATCGAGAGAACAAGAATGACATTTGCGCCGACATCTCGAGATGCCGCCACGGCCTGCATGGCGGACTCACCCTTTGTCGTAACATCCTCCAGGATGACAACATTCTTCCCCCGAAGGTCACCCTCGAGGACCTCGACCAGTTTTTTCGTTCCGTGGTCCTTGGCCCCCTTGCGGACAAAAAAGCCGGGGAGAGGTCGCGCCGACTGATAGCTCAGCATGTTGATCGGGGCTATCAGCGGCACAGCGCCCATTTCCAGGCCACCGATATAGTCTGCCTGCAATTCAGCTACCCGGAGGAAAATCAATTGCGCCAGCAAGCTTGCGCCCTCGGGGTCGAACATTGTTGGTTTCATGTCCAAGTAGTATTTGCTCTTCTCCCCGGAAGCGAGGGTGAAATCGCCAAACCGGAACGATCGTTCCTTGATGATTTGAAAAACCCTGGTGCGGATCGCGATCCTGTTCATGGGAGGCGAAGCCGTTCCATTGATCCTCCGGCGCCGAGGAAGGCGCGTCGTATTGGGACTCCACGACGGCTGTCCACGCCAGTCCCGGCAGAAAAACCATTGTGCGACGTCGCCGAGCATCGAGTCACGCCGAATCACGCGCATGAAATTGGGCAATTTCGACGCGCGTTGCAAGATGCCAATGGGCTGACGCGCGATCTGGCGTCGAACCGACCCAAGCTCGGGCGGAAGCTCACACCAGCTTTACGGCGGCGACGTGCTGCCGGAATGCCGGGCGCTTCTCGATCTCGGCGTACCAGCGCGCGAGGCTCGGGGTCTCGGGCCGCTGCGGCACCAGCTGCCAATAGCGATATGCCATGATGCCGACCGGGATGTCGCCATACGAGAAGGCATCGCCCGCCACATAGGGGCGCTTGTCCAGCGCCGCGTCGAGGATCTTCATGGCGTCGATCGTTTTCGCCTGCGACGCCGCGATCGCGGCTGCGTCGCGCTGCTCCGGCGGCGTGCGGATCAGACCCAGGAACGCCGGGCCGATCGCCGGCCCGAGCACCGAGAGCTGCCAGTCCATCCATTGGCTGGCCCGCGCGCGGGTCACGGCGTCGGCCGGCTCCAGTGTGCCGGCGCCGTGGCGGCCGGCGAGATAGCGCACGATCGAGTTGGATTCCCACAGGACGAGGTCGCCGTCCTCGAGCGTCGGGACGAGGCCGTTCGGGTTCATCGCAAGGTAGGCGGTCTCGCGGTTGCCGCCGAACGGGCCGCCGATATCGATGCGCTCGTGGGCGAGCTGCAGCTCGCCTATCGCCCACATCACCTTCTGCACGTTGGACGAGGTCTTGCGGCCCCAGATCTTGAGCATGTCGTCCCTCCCTTCGCCCGAGCGGCTCAGTCGAGCTTGCGGGCTTCCTCGGGCAGCATGATCGGGATGCCGTCGCGGATCGGGTAGGCGAGCCTGGCGGAGCGCGAGATCAGCTCCTGGCTGGCGGCGTCGTATTCCAGCGTGCCCTTGGTAACCGGGCAGACCAGGATTTCCAGCAGCTTCGGGTCGACGCTGTGAGGCGGGCGATCGGAGGATGTGCTCATCGGGTGTGCTCGCGTGGATGCGGCTCGGGCGCTGCGAACCGCAGCATAGCACGCCCTTACTGCAGCGAGGTCTCCCCCTCGGTGTTCCCCTTCGCGATCTCGATCTCGGTGACGGCGACCAGGATTTCGGCGCGGGTCTTGAGATCCGGCGCCTCGAGCAGCGCCTGCTTCTCCGCCGCCCCATAGGGCGACATCATGGCGAGCGCATTGACCAGCGCCTCGTTGGGCGCGTTCTCGATGCCGCCCCAGTCGGCCTTGAGCTTGTTGGCCTTGAGGAAGGCCGCGAGCGCGGTCAGCAGCGACTTGCGGTCGACCGCGTCCTCGCCCTTGCGGGCGACGAAATCGTCGGCATAGGGCGCATAGGTGACCTGGCACTGCCGGTAGGCGGTGAGCACGGTCAGCTCCTGCTCGACGCGGAAGCGGCAGATGCCGGTGAGCTCGAGGAGGTAGCGGCCGTCGCCGCTCTCCGCCACCTGGGTGATCCGGCCAACGCATCCGACCCGGTAGAGCTGCGGTTTATCCTCGGGGCCGGGACGGGCCGTGTCGGGCTGGATCATACCGATCAGCCGCCGGCGGTCCGCCAGCGCATCGTCGACCATGGCGAGGTAGCGCGGCTCAAAGACGTTCAGCGGCATCTGGCCGCGCGGCAGCAGCAGTGCGCCGGCCAGCGGGAATACCGGGATGACGTGCGCGAGATCGCCGGGCCCGCGATAGGTCGCGTTCATCGGCATGGCCTTTCCTCCAGATGCCCTCCGGGTCAGCTGAACAGGATGGAGGACAGCCGGCGGCGGCCCGCCACGGTCGCCTCATCGGTCGGTCCCCATGCGTCGAACAGCTGGACCAGCTGCTTGCGGGCGGCGTCCTCGTTCCATTTGCGGTCGCGGCGCACCACCTCGAGCAGGTGATCGAGCGCGCCCTCGCGGTTGCCCTGGGCGTTGAGCGCCAGCGCCAAATCGTAGCGCGCCTGGTGGTCCAGCGGATTGGCGGCGACCTTCTGCTCGAGCTCGACGATCGGCCCGAGCGTGGTGGCCTGCTCGGCGAGCTCCAGGGCGGCACGGGCCGCGGCGACGGCAGCGTCACCGGCCTTCGCCTCCGGCACCAAAGCCAGGGTCTGCTTCGCCGCCGCGAGGTCGCCGCTCTCGACCTGGCAGCGCGCCAGGCCGCCCAGCGCATGGACGTTGCCCGGCTCGTTGGCGAGCACCTGGCCGTAGATGTCGGCGGCCTCCTGGGCATCGCCCTCGGCCAGGGCGGCGTCCGCGAGCTTGAGCAGGTCCTCGTCCTCGCCGCCGAGCTTGTCCTTGATCAACCGCTCGATGAAGCCGGTCACCTGGCTCTCCGGCAGCGCGCCCATGAAGCCGTCGACCGGCTGGCCGTTGACGAAGGCGATCACCGCCGGAATCGACTGGATGCCCATCTGGCCTGGGATCGACGGATGGTCGTCGATGTTCATCTTGACCAGCCTGGCCTTGCCCTTGGCGGCGCGTACGGCCTTTTCAAGCACCGGGGTCAGTTGCCGGCACGGCCCGCACCAGGGTGCCCAGAAATCGACCAGCACCGGCTGGCGCCGGGATTCCTCGATGACGTCCTTGACGAAGGCCTGGGTGGTCGTTTCCTTCACGACGTCCGGCGCCGTGGTGGTGCCCCCGTTCTGCAGCATGCTCATCCCCGACTTGCCTCGCTCCGCGCCCCGCCGGCGCCCGATCCGCGTTTCCACCGGTTAGATGGGTCACCGCGGGGAGGAATGCAATTCCCATGCGGCGGCGCACGCGCTCCCCGGCTGCGGCGGGTCCTGCGGGTCAAGCTACGCCGTCACGTGCAACCGCCCCCTGGCCCCGCGGGCCGGCGTGATCCGCAACTCCACATCCTGTCCCAGGTCGCTCAGGGCCCGGAGGAGGCGATCGGTCGAGAACTTCGCGATCTTGCCGGCCAGGAGCGCCGAGACTCTCGGCTGATCCATGTGCATCAATTCGCCCGCGTGGACCTGGGTCAGGCCGCGTGCCGCGATGACCTCGGCGATCTTTCGCATCAGCTCGGCCCGGAGCACGAGGTCGTCGGCGTCCGGCAGGCCGAGCGCATGAAAAGCGCTCTCGGTCGAATAGGTCACTGTTTCGTCTTTTGCCATGCCGCATGCTCCTGTTGCGCCCGCTGCAATCTCGACTCCACCTTGTCCATCTCGCGCTGGGGTGTCTTGATCCCCTTCTTCGATTTCTTCTGGAACGCGTGCAGGACGTAAATCGCCTCGGCGAACCGCACGGTGTAGACGGCGCGATATGTGTCGCCGTCAAAGTTTTCCACGATCTCCAGGACAGTCCCCCCGCCAAAACCTTTCAGCGGCTTCGCTGACGCATGTTTGCCTCCGATCTGGGCGATATACAGCGCGTGCCCAATTTCCCGGACCACACCGTTCGTGAAGGCCAGGAGGTCCTCCTTGGCGGTGCCGATCCAGGCATGCCTGAACGGGGTAGTGGTACAGTTTGAAAATCCGCCCCTCGCGCTAATCGTCAGACGGCATGTAGTCGCGGAAAAAATTATGGTCAATTGCGAGGTCCGTCCGGGTTGTGACGCCAAGCTTCAATTCGGCCAATAGAGAGATTAGGCCGTCCAAATTCACCAATTCAATGGGGGCCGCACCCTCGCGCTGCGCTTCGCGCTTGGCCTCAGTGCTAAAGGTGCTCGTAGCGAGGAAAATGCCGCGGTCAGCGCGATTGGACATCGCGCCGCGAAATTCACGAATGTAGGCTGGGGACACCTGTTTTGTGTGTCGCTTACACTGGAAAAGTACCCGGTCGGTTACAAGCCGATTGATTCGCAAAATGCCAAAACCATCTATCCCGCCGTCGCCAGTTTTGCCGGTGATTGTCACCTCCATTAGTTTCCTCCGCCTCCCATTCCTCAAGCACCTTCACCATGTCAGATATCTCCCAATGCTTGGAAGTGACGCCCGCTGCCATCGCTGACGTACCTTCAAGGTTTGATGGACGCCAACGAAATTGTAATGCATGAAATAGATCGCCATCTGCGCGTGGTTCTCCGCTTTCTTGGAAAAGGCGTTCGTCAACCGCGTCATGCGGCCGTTGCCCATCCTGATATTCAGATTTTGGCGCTCAACATAGGACGATAGGAAGGCGTTTTTCTGACATCGTGGCAGTATGCCACCGAACGGCGTAGGGCGCGAGAGGGCGGAAAATCAAACTGTACCGCTACCCTGAACGGAGCAGATTTTGCGCATTCATCGAGCCTCGCGGCGGGCCCATGGCACGCTGGCGACCGGCACGATCCTCGGCGGGTGCCCGGTCGCCTCGAGGAACCTGACCAGGTCGGCGCTTGCGATCGACGTCGTCATCAGGTTGGTCAGCGGGTGGAAGTTGAGCACCTGCTGCCCCATCATGGCGGCATCGAGCACGACGGTCACCCGGTGCGCGGCATCGTTGATCGCCGCGAACGGCGTCACCGCGCCGGGCTCCACGCCGATCAGCTCGCGCATCAGCTCGGCCGGGCCGAACGAGAGCCGGCCGGCGTCGAGCCGCCGATGCAGGGTCTTGAGCTCGACCGCCGCGTCCTCCGGTGCGACCACCAGGAACACCGCGTCCCTGCGGTCACGAAGGAACAGGTTCTTGGTATGGCCGCCGGCCACCTGGCCACGCAGCCGGCGCGCGTCCTCGACGGTGAACACCGGCGGGTGGGACACGGTCGGATGCGCGATGCCGAGCCGGTCGAGACAAGCGAACAGGTCGTCCGGAGTGGCGGGCATGGCGGGGTCGCCTGCGACCTCCGTCCGCGGATCCATCCCGGTCAGATGACACCGGACTGCGTAAAGGTCGCGCCGCCCGAGCTGTAGGTTACGGACCAGGTATCGCCGGCGACGTTGTGCGTCGTGCCGTTGCCGCCCATTTGAGCGGCGAAAGTGAATGTGCCGGGGCCGATCGTCTGACCGCTGGTCAGCGCGAACGTGTAGACGATGTTCGTCCCGCTTGCGTGGCTTTCGACGATCTGGGAGCCGATCGTGTTGTAGAGGCCGCCATAGGTCACGTTCGTCGCCGGCACGCTGATCGTGAGCGTCAGCGCGGTGATCGCCGTCGTGCTCGAGAGCACCACGTCATCCTCGTCGAACCAGGCGCCGTTCGCCGAGGCCTTGCCGGTGAAGGTCGCGGGGCCGCCGCCTGCCGTGCCGCCGCCCGACGTGCCGCCGGCCGTCGCGCTGACCGTCAGGGCGAGCGTCGTCGAGGCGCTCAGCGCCCCGCTCGTCGCATTGATGGTCACGACGCTGGTTCCGGCGGCCGCCGAACTGCTGGCGCCGAGGGTCAGCGTCGTCGAATTCGAGGCCGAGGCGGGGTTGAACGACGCCGTAACGCCGGTGGGCACGCCGCTCGCCGCGAACGCCACGCTGCCGGTAAAGCCGCCAGATGGCATGACCGCAATCGTCGATTTGCCGCTGGCGGCTTGGGCGACCGACAGGCTGGTCGGGCTTGCGGCCAGGGTATAACCGGGGGGTATGGTGGTTCCCGATGGTCTTCCGGCGAGCACGATGGTCGTCAGCGAATAGGGTGCCGCGGCGACCGTGAAGCTGCTTCCCAGGCCGCTGACGGCGGTCGACGTGATGGCGCTGCTGGACTTGCCGTAGGTGCTGACCGTGCCGCTGCCGGATGGAGTGTAGCCCGAGACCGAAACCGTGGCGCTGACCGTGTTGTTTGGGTCCTTGTTGATCAGCAGCAGCGCCAGATTCCCGTTAGACTGTTGGACGGCGTGCGCCGTCAGCAGATTGTTGCTCGACGCTGCGGACACCAGCGCGTCGCCCGGTCTCCCCAGGACCGACAGCATCTGGATGCCGTAATAGGATGGGAACGGCGTATCCGCCGCCGGCTCGCCCGACGTCGCGTTCGACAGAATGCCATAATCGCCGAATGCCGCGGTTCCGAACAGGCTGGACGACGTGTTCCCCCCGGTGCTGCCGTTGTGCAGAGTCCAGACGTCCACGCTGGCCGCCCCGTTTTCCAGCCAGGTCACCACATCGTCAGCGATGAACATCGCGTTCACGATGCTGACCGTCTGTTTGCCCGGGTTGGATGACACCGAGTTCGTCTCGGTGACCAGAATCTGGACGTTCGGCGCGTTCGCGCCGGCATGCTGGGCGATCAGCGATTTCACCGCGGACATCATCGCGGCAATGCCCTGGGATCCGCCGACCCCGCTCTGCGGCGCCGCGAGCAGACCGGAATCCGATTCGCTTCCGGGATTCTGCGGGTACCAGTGGACGATGACGAAGTCGATCGCGGTGCCGCATTGCGACAGGACGTTGGTATTCCAGTTCGGCGACTGGCCGTCGGGCCAGTTGCCCGGCGCGGTCAGCACCGCGCCGACCTTGATGGTGGGGTCGACCGCCTTCATTGCGGCGGCGAACTGCGCCACGTTTGTACCGTAGGTCGTCGGGTCGAGCGCGCTGTGGAGATCGGTTTCCCAATGCGCGCCATATTCGCCGTTGCCGTAGACTTCGTTGCCGACTTCCCAGTACTTGACGCCATAACCCTTGGTCACGTTGGCATATTGCACCCAGGCCGCGGCAAAGCTCGGGGTTCCCCCGCCATTGCCGGCGGTGTTGGAGCCGTAGTTCACCGTGATGATCGGCGTTGCCCCGGTGCTCTTGACCAGGCCCATGAACGCATCGAAGCCGTTCTTCGGGTTGGCGAAGCCGCCTTGACCGGGAACGATGGAATTTGATTGCCAGTTGTAGTCGTCCGAGGTCGATCCGCCGGGATAGCGCAGCGCCGTGATGCCGGCTTTCGACAGCAGACCGGGCACCGCGGCATCGAGCAGATCGCCGTCCCAGACCGCCGTGTTCACGCCGAAGGCGGCGGGCGGGATGGTATTCAGAGTGGTCCCCGCGCTCACCGAAACGGCGGCCTTGGTTTGCGCGATGGCCGGGCCTGCCCCGCCCAGCGCGGAGACGAATGCCAGCCCGGCGACCAGCAATGCCGCTACAGTCCTGGAAAGGTCCATTGGAGAGCTCCGTTCTGCTCGCGAATCGTCGGTTACGAAAATATTGCACCCAAAGATAGTAAACATGCAACCCGAAACACTCCCGGCGCCTCATGGCCTCCTCATAGGCTCTTGCATGCGGCCCGGGATCCGCTATATGTCCGCTATCCGCAAGGATATCTCATAACGTTCGGATCAGTCCGAACGGCTTATCGAGAGTGGGCCCCCCGGGACCCGCTCTTTTTTGTTTCCAACCGGCGCTTGCCGGAGTGGCCTCCATGGTCGGGACCATCGAATCCGAGCCGCGGCTGATTGTCGAGCAGGGTCTGGCGTCGCGCGTCGCGGCGGTGTGCGAGGACGTGCTCCAGGGCCTCGGCTATCGGCTGGTGCGGGTGCGGGTGTCGGGCACCGCGGGCTGCACGGTGCAGATCATGGCGGAGCGCCCGGACGGCAGCATGACGATCGACGATTGCGAGATCGCATCGCGTGCGCTATCGCCGGTGCTCGATGTCGCCGACCCGATCGACCGGGAGTATCGGCTCGAGGTGTCCTCGCCCGGCATCGATCGACCGCTGGTGCGGCACTCCGACTTCCAGCGCTACGCGGGCAACGTCGTCAAGATCGAGCTCGCGGTGGCGCTCGACGGCCGCCGCCGTTTCCGCGGCCTGTTGCTCGGGACCGACGGGCCGGCGGCGCGGATCCGGCGCGACGACGTCGCGGAGGGTGAGCCCGCCGAGGTGGCGTTGCCGATCGAGGACATGGCGGATGCCAAGCTCGTGCTCACCGACGAGCTGATCGCCGAGGCCCTGCGGCGCGGGAAGAGCGCCGAGCGGAACGCGGAAGGCGGCGCCCCGGCGGGACCGGCCAGCGCCGGGAAGGAGCTTCGGCGCGGCCCGGACAGGCACCGGCGCGTCGCCCAGCACAAGGAGAACGATTGATGGCTGTGAGCGCAAATCGGCTCGAGCTGCTGCAGATCGCCGACGCGGTCGCGCGCGAGAAGGCGATCGACCGCGGGATCGTCATCGCCGCCATGGAGGACGCGATCGCCAAGGCGGCGCGCTCGCGCTACGGCAGCGAGACCGATGTCCATGCCGAGATCAACGCCAAGACCGGCGAGCTGCGCCTGGCGCGCCACCTGCTGGTGGTCGAGGCGGTGGAGAACCCGGCCAATCAGATCAGCCTCGACGACGCGCGCCGGCGCAATCCGGCGGCGCAGATCGGCGACACCATCGCGGACGCGCTGCCGCCGCTGGAATATGGCCGCATCGCCGCGCAGTCGGCCAAGCAGGTCATCGTGCAGAAGGTCCGCGAGGCCGAGCGCGACCGCCAGTATCAGGAATACAAGGATCGCATCGGCGACATCGTCAACGGCATCGTCAAGCGGGTCGAGTACGGCAACGTGGTGGTCGATCTCGGTCGCGGCGAAGCGATCGTGCGGCGCGACGAGCTGCTGCCGCGCGAAGTATTTCGCAACGGCGACCGCATCCGCGCCTATATCTACGACGTGCGCCGCGAGGCGCGCGGCCCGCAGATCTTCCTCTCCCGGACCCATCCGCAGTTCATGGCGAAGCTGTTCGCCCAGGAGGTGCCGGAGATCTATGACGGTATCGTCGAGGTCAAGGCGGTCGCCCGCGATCCGGGCTCGCGCGCCAAGATCGCGGTGATCTCCCGCGATTCCTCGGTCGACCCGGTCGGCGCCTGCGTCGGCATGCGCGGCTCGCGGGTGCAGGCCGTGGTGAACGAGCTGCAGGGCGAGAAGATCGACATCATTCCCTGGTCGCCGGACATCGCGACCTTCGTGGTCAATGCGCTGGCGCCCGCCGAGGTCGCCAAGGTGGTGCTCGACGAGGACCGCGAGCGCATCGAGGTCGTGGTCCCCGACCAGCAGCTCTCGCTCGCCATCGGCCGCCGCGGCCAGAACGTGCGGCTCGCCTCGCAGCTCACCGGCTGGGACATCGACATCCTCACCGAGCAGGAGGAATCGGAGCGGCGCCAGGCCGAGTTCGAGAACCGTACGCGCGTGTTCATGGAGGCGCTCAACGTCGACGAGGTGGTCGGCCAGCTGCTGGCGTCGGAAGGCTTCTCGTCGGTCGAGGAGCTCGCCTTCATCGACGAGAAGGAGATCGCTTCCATCGAAGGCTTCGATTCCGACACCGCGCAGGAGCTGCAGACCCGGGCGCGCGACTATCTGGCGCGGATCGAGCAGGAGTACGACACCAAGCGGCGCGAGCTCGGCGTCGACGACGCGTTGAAGGAGGTCCCGGGAGTTACCACCCGCATGCTGGTGGCGTTCGGTGAGAACGAGATCAAGACCGTCGAGGATTTGGCGGGCTGCGCCACCGACGATCTCGCCGGCTGGAGCGAGCGCAAGGACGGCGAGAGCACCCGCCATCCAGGCATCCTCGACGGCTTCGAGATGACCCGCGAAGAGGCCGAGTCGATCATCATGCAGGCCCGCGTCAAGGCCGGCTGGATCACCGAGGCCGATCTCGTCCGCCCGGCCGAGGAAGCGCCCGCCGAGGCGACCGAGGCCCACGCCTGAGGACCGCAGGATCGATGCTGGCGGACACCCACGACGTCGAGACCGATTCCGGGCCGCAGCGGCTGCCCCCCGGCGCCGAGCGGATGTGCGCGGCGACCCGCACGCTGCGGCCGGTCGCCGAGATGATCCGCTTCGTGGTCGGGCCGGACGGCGATGTCGTGCCCGACATCAAGCGCAGGCTGCCGGGCCGCGGGGTGTGGATCACGGCACGGCGCGGCGTCGTCGCCGAGGCGGTCCGGCGAAAGGCCTTCGCCCGCGGCTTCCGTCGCGACGCGCGGGCGACGGCGGATCTCGCCGATCTGGTGGAACGGCTGATGGAACGGTCCGCCCTCGATGCGCTGTCGATCGCCCATAAGGCGGGACTGGTGGTGGCGGGCTTCGCCAGGGTCGAGGCGGCGCTGGGCGCCGGCGAGCCGGTGACCGGCCTCGTGCATGCGGCCGATGCCGGCGGCGACGGGTTCCGCTAGGTCTAGGCGGAGGCGCGGGGGCGGTTCGGCGATGCGGTCGAGCGTATTCGGGTGGTGGTAGAGTTCGCCTCGGTGAATTTGGTGTTGGCTTTGGGGCGGTCAAATGTGATTCCTGGAGCTCTGCTCGC
>JBEKZK010000690.1:0-3450 GCA_049509935.1 Xanthobacteraceae bacterium
CCGTGGCCCGAGCGACAAATGATCGACCACGTCTCCATCGCGGTGCGTGATCTGGCGCGCGCCGTGGCGTTCTATCAGGCGGTGCTCACGGCGCTCGGCCATGACAGGCTCGAGGATCGGCCGGCGACGGTCGGCTTCGGCAAGCGCTACCCGGAATTCTGGCTCAACCTGCGCGACGGCCACATGCCGCTCGCCGCCGACAGCGGCGCCCATGTCTGCCTACGCGCGCCGACCACCGCGGCGGTCGACGCCTTTCACGCCGCGGCGCTCGCAGCCGGCGGCAGCAGCGACGGCGCGCCCGGCCTGCGTCCGCATTTCGGCGACGGCTATTACGCCGCTTCATCCGCGATCCGGACGGCAATCCGGATCGAGGCGATGACGTTCGGGAAAAATCCAAGTCCTTGATTTTGTTCCGGGCATGCGAACTTTCACGCATCTCAGATGCGCGAAAGTTGCATTTCCCTTGACCCATTGTGCATCGAATACTAACTTTAGCGCATCTCAAATGCGCGAAAGTTCGAAATGCCGCTTCACCTCGTCGGAGAGCACCTCGACAAGTCCCGCAGCCATTACCGGGCCGAGACCGGGAAGCTCGTTCAGCTTGTCCGCGGGGTGTACGTCGACGCGGGCGACGATATCGACGCGACGGTGCTCAAGCATGCCGTCCGGATCGCCAGGTACCTCTATCCCGCAGCCTATCTGTCGGCGGCAAGCGCCGTGGCCCTCGCGCCGACGCGCGACGGCCGCCTGTACGTAAGCGGGCGGCGCAATCAGCGCACGCGCATCCGCGCCCTGGACATCATCCAGAACGAGGCTCCCCGGCATCCCTCCCTTGGCTCCGCCGTGATCGATGACGGCATGGGAGACTTCCGCATCGACGTCTCCTCGATCCGCCAGCGCCTTCTCGAGGCCTTCCGTTTGCGCAGCGAGCATGCCGCCTCGATCGACGACGCGATGCGCGAGGCCATCGCGACGCGGCTCGTCGCAGAGCATGGCAACGCCCATGACGCTGCCACCGCCGTGTGGGCGCTGGCCCGCGAGAATCAATGGTACCGCGAAGGCGAGCGCGCCGAGCGCTTTCTGCTGCGCCCGGCGCCCACGTCGGTTCGCAACAAAGCCGCCCTCGACCTCGTCGTTGCATGGCACGGCGACCCCATCGGCAACCTGCTTCACGACGGCTTCGAATGGCGATGGATTCCAAGCGACACAAAGATGCCGCCGATCGTTCGCCAGACCACACCCGGCAAGCTGCCGCCGTTCATCATGTCTCTGCTCCCGGAAGGCTGGCTGGAATCGGTTCTCAAAGACCAGGACGAACGCGCGGCGCTGCGGTCGGGCAAGCGGTACATCTCCAACATCACCGTCGTCGGGCGCGACAGCGAGCTCGACCCGCTGCCCCGCGAGGTGTTGCTCGCGCGGCTCGACCGGTATTCGAAGGACGGCGTGTTCACCGGGACCTATTGCGGGCCGGGGCGCGACGACATTCACGAGAGTTTCGAGCGCAACCTGGCGCGGCTCTTCGCAAGCGTCGAGACGCCGCGCCTGTCGGGCGTCCAGATCAAGGCGCCGATGTATCTCGACGAGCGGGGCGATCTGACACCGAGCGTCGGCAAGCCCTTTACCCATATTCTCAAGCCCGCGGGCCCCAGCGGTTACGAGGCATTGCCGCTGATCGAGTGGCTCGCCTTGGAGCTCGGGCGCACTTGCGACTTTGCCGTGCCCGCCGCGGCCCTGGTTGCGATGCCCGATGGCCTGCCCCCGGCGCTCGTGGTCGAACGGTTCGACATCCGGCAAGGCCTCGAGGATCGCCGGAGGCTGGCGCTGGAAGACCTGTGCTCGATGCTCGATTTGCCTCCCCCGGCAAAATACGACAGCGCCATGGAACGGATCGCCCGTGCGGTCCGGCCGCTCTCGACGGCGCCCGAAGAGGATGTCGCGATCATCCTCGCGCGCGCCGTGTTCGCCTGGCTGATCGCGGATGGCGACATGCATCTCAAGAACATGGCGCTTCTGAAGATCGCCGAGCCCGGCGAGGACACGTTCCGTTCGGTTCGCGTGGCCCCGATGTATGATGCGGTGACGACACGGGTCTTTCCCGGACTGGCGCGGGACCACATGGCGCTCAAGCTCAATGGCAAGGACGACAGGCTGCGGCGAAGAGATTTTCGGACATTCGCCGGCACGGCCGGGCTGAGAGCTGCCGACATCGATGCTGGAATCGACGGCCTGCTCGGACGAATGGGGGAGGTGATTGATCGGATCGCGCTGCCGGTGCTCGCGAGCTACGGCCCGAACGGTCAACGGATGGCTGAACAGATGCTCGACATCGTTCGCTCGCGGCTCTCGTCGTTTGCGTGAGATGGCGAGCAAGCGTCGGCACGGCTGCAGCCGCGACAAGCGCAGCAAAGGTGTGCAGATGGTCATTGCGCTGATCGCAAAGCTGATCGTCGCCAACTACTACGGGGCACGTGGATCTCACTAATCCTGGTCGGCATAGCCGAATGTTCCGACGGCTGGACGCAATCGCCTGAGGTCAGACCGGGACATGAGCTATGGCCGCGCTTGCTATAGCTCACTTTCTGGCCACTATATGAGCTATAGAAGGGATGTCTATAGCTCATGGCATGGAATTGGCAGCAGCCGGATTGGCCGAAGTTCAGCTACGATGCGGCGGCCCTGGAGCCGCTGGAGAGGCGATTCCTGCTGCATTCCGGGGAATTCGTCGGGGCGTTCAGGCACGTCAGCAACGACGACCGCGATACGCTCAAGATCGAGCTGATCGGCGACGAAGCGCTGAAGACCTCCGAGATCGAAGGGGAGCTTCTCGACCGCGACAGCCTGCAGTCCTCGTTGCGGCGCCAATTCGGACTGGGCGACGACAACCGGCGCGTCCGCCCCGCCGAGCAGGGCATCGCGCGGATGATGGTCGATCTGTACACGACCTTCGAGAGCCCGCTGTCTCAGGCGACGCTGCTGGCGTGGCACGAGATGGTCATGAGCGGACGGACGGATCTTCAAGCGGTCGGCGCCTATCGGACGCACGCCGAACCCATGCAGGTGGTCTACGGCCGGATGCACGCTCCCAAGGTCCATTTCGAGGCTCCGCCATCGGCGAGCATGGGGCGCGAGATGGAGGCTTTCGTCGCGTGGTTCAACCAGACCGGGCCGGGCACGGCACAGCCGCTGTCGGCGCTGGCGCGCGCGGGCATTGCTCACCTCTACTTCGTGAGCATCCACCCTTTCGAGGACGGCAACGGCCGGATCGGCCGCGCGCTTTCCGAAAAGTCGCTGGCCCAGAGCCTCGGCCGGCCGACCTTGATTGCGCTGGCCTGGACCATCGAAAGGGCCAGGAAGGCCTACTACGACATGCTCGAGCGAAGCAACAAGGACAACGAGATCACCGCTTGGCTGGTCTATTTTGCCGAGGCCGTCCTGCAGGCGCAGCAGAAC
>JBEKZK010000691.1:0-3445 GCA_049509935.1 Xanthobacteraceae bacterium
ACGATCACGATCCACAGGATGCCCACGTGTGCTCCGATCTTCTTGCTTCTTGGTCGGCGTCAAACGAGCTGTGCCGCCTCTTTCTCGCTCGGCAGCCGGCCATCAGGGGTCAGCTGATCGACGACCTCGGGAAGGTGCTGGCTCAGGCCCTCGAGCAGCTCCTGGCGCGACAGTCCGGACTGCGTCATCAAGTTGTTGATCTGGTCCGCCCCGAGCGCCCGGCTGAGATCGTCGGGCGAGATCGCCTTGTTTGGTCCGTTGCCGACCCAGGAGCTCGCGACGTCGCCGTGGCCGCTCTGCTGGAATTGCCGCATCAGGTCGCTGAGGCCGCCGCTCAGGACGGAGCCGGCGGCGCCGCCTGCCAGCAGGCCGCCCAGGGTGCCCTTGAGCAGGCCGCCGAGCCCACCGGAGCCCGGCACTCCGACCGGGCCGGCAGGCGCGCCCGGCGCCGGGTCGCGGCCGTATCCGGAGGGGCTCGCGGGAGCCTGGCCGCCATCGAAATGCTTGAGGGCTTTGTAGGCGAGCAGGCCGAGAATCGCCAACGTGATCGGCGACATCCCGCCCGAGCCGCTGCCGGGCGTCTTCTGCCCGCGCGGTCCATTCTGCATGCCGTTGAGAATGTCCAGCAAGCCCATGTTACCTCCTGCGCACGCGACGACAACGTTGGCCGTCGTATGACGGCGCCGTGTGACAGGACGAAGGCGGGGGCGCTCGGACGCCGGCCACTGGAGCGCTGCGAGCTCCAGCCGGCGCGGGGAGCCCCGATCCGCAGTGCGATCGGCGTCGGACAACGGCCGAAGATCCGGAAGCTCCCTGACGAAACGTCAGGCACCCGATGGACCGGACCTGAATCAAACAGGTAGTCTTGACTTCGGGCGACCGCCGTCAAACCCCTGTCTGAATTCGGGAGTCCTCGCGTCCGACCGGCTTGGCGGGCCGGGCGTCGACCCGTTCCACCTCGACGGCGACCCGTTCCCACACCGCCGCACCGTCCTTGTCGCCTTGTGCCCGGAGTGCCCGTGCGGTCTCCAGGAACCGCTTGCGCGCCTTGCGCCCATATCGCGAGCGACTCACCTTGGCGTAGATCTGGATCGCCTCGTCGAGGTCGATATGCATGTCCGCCTCCAGCCCGCAACGATCTTACGTTACGTGCCTTCAACTTTCAATATGACGACTGAACCTGCTGGCCGGAATGCGGCCATTCGACCGGCATGGCTTTCTCGAGCTTGGCGCAGCCAATGCATGGCGTTGGCGGCACTGCGGGTGCCGTTGTCGGCGGAGCCTCAGGAGGGGGCGATGCCGGACCATTCCTCGGCGCTGGCGCCGGCGAGGGCGCGGACCCGTGCCTCGTCGGCGGCGAGCTCGCGCGCCGGTCCCGAATACACCACGGCCCCGTCGTCGAGCACATAGGCGTGATCGGCGATCTCCAGGCTCATTCTGGCGTTCTGCTCGACCAGAAGAACCGAGATCCCTTCGTCGCGCATCCGGGTCACGATGCGGAACACCTCGCGCACCACCAGCGGCGCCAGCCCCTGCGACGGCTCATCGAGGATGAGCAGCCTGGGATTGAGCAGCAGCGCCCGGGCGATCGAGAGCATCTCCTGCTCGCCGCCCGAGAGCTGACGGCCGCGGTTGAGCCGGCGCTCGGCGAGCCGCGGAAAAAGCTCGTAGATGCGGGCAATGGTCCACTGCCCCGAGCGCTCGAGCGGGACCTTCAGATTTTCCTCGACGCTCAGATTGGCGAAGATGCGCCGGCCCTCGGGAACGTAGCCGACGCCCGCCGCCGCGATCCGATAGGTCGACCAGCGGGTGGTGTCGGTTCCGAAAATGGTGACCCGGCCCTCGCGCGGCGGGGTGAGCGCCATCAGGCTGCGCAGGGTCGTGGTCTTGCCGGCGCCGTTGCGGCCGAGCAGCGCCGTGATCCGGCCCTCGGCGACGTCGAGGCCGACGCCGTACAGGATGTGGCTCTTGCCGTAGAACGTATGAAGGCCTTCGGCGCTGAGCGCGGCGGTCATGCGGCCTGCCCCAGATAGGCGGCCTGCACGGCCTCGTTGGCGGCGATCTCCTGCGGCGTGCCTTCGGCGAGCAGGCTGCCCTGGTCGAGCACCGTGATCCGGTCGGCGAGATGGAACACCACGCGCATGTCGTGCTCGATCAGCACGATGGTGAATTTCTCCTCGCGATGCAGGCGGGAGATGAGCTGCGTGATCTCGTAGGTCTCCTGGTCTCCCATGCCGGCGGTCGGCTCGTCGAGCAGCAGGAGATGCGGGCGCAGCGCCAGCGCCATCGCGATCTCGGCGGCGCGCTGGTGTCCGTGGGCGAGCTCGCCGACCAGGCGGTCGGAGCTCGCCCCGAGCCCGGTCAGCTTCAGGAGCTCCTCGACGCGATGGTGAACCCGCGCGCGCTCGGCGGCGCTGATCCACGGCCGCAGGCGATAGCCGCTCGCCACCTCGACGCCGATGCGCACGTTCTCGAGCACCGTGAGCTCGGGAAAGATCTCGGTGATCTGGAAGGTGCGCGCCATGCCCAAGGTCACGCGCCGGTGCGCCGGCAGCTGCGTGATATCGCGGCCGTCGAATGCGATCGACCCGGCGGTCGGCGGGAAGAACCCGCTGATCAGGTTGAAGAACGTGGTCTTGCCGGCGCCATTCGGGCCGATGATGGCGCGCAGCTCGCCCTTGGGCACGCTCAGCGACACGTCGCGCACCGCCACGAGGCTGCCGAACCGCTTGGTGACGTTCCTGATCTCGAGCACCGTCATGCCCGGCCCCGACCGCCCACGACGCCGAGCAGGCCGCGGGGAAAGAACAGGACGACCAGCACGAACAGCATGCCGACGAACGACATCCAGTTGATGGTGACGCTCGACAGATAGTCCTGCAGGATGACGAACACGGCGGCTCCCAGCAGCGGCCCCCAGAAGTTGCGCATCCCGCCCATCACCGCCATCATGACGAAGTCGCCGGACTGGCTGTAATGCAGGCCGCGCGGATCCGCGAAGTTGTTGACCAGCGCGTAGAGCGCGCCGGCGAAGCCCATGAAGAAGCAGGACAGCGTGAAGGCGATCCAGATGTGGCGCTCCACCGGAATGCCGAGAAAGCGCGCCCGGCGCTCGTTCTCGCGGATCGCGATCATGGTGCGTCCGTACGGCGAGCGCAGGATGAACCCCATGACGGCGACGGCGAGCGCGAAGCAGACCAGCACGAAATAGTAGAAGTTGTTGGCGCTCGCCAGGATGTCGACCTGCATGAAACCGAGGTCGAGCGGCTGGCGCGAGAACCCGCGCAGGCCGTCGTCGCCGCCGGTGAGCGAGCTCCACTGGAAGGCGATGTAATAGAACACCTGGCCGAACGCGATGGTCACCATGGCGAAATAGACGCCGCGGCGGCGCACGATCAGCGCGCCGAGGATCGCGCCGGCGACCCCGCCGAGCAGCATGCCGAGC
>JBEKZK010000692.1:0-3444 GCA_049509935.1 Xanthobacteraceae bacterium
CGACGCGGACGACGCGACGGGCGGTTGCGCACGACCTGCGCGATCTCGTCTGATCAATACGCGCTGTCGGATCCGAGGACGTGGGGAATGGTGCGGATGATGATCCTGACGTCGTTTGCCAGCGACCAGTCCCGAAGGTAGGCGACGTCATAGGCGACGCGCTCCGCATAGGTGGTGCTGTTGCGGCCCATGACCTGCCACAGGCCGGTGAGGCCGGGCCGGCTCGACACATAGAGCGCGAACTCCTCGCGGTACTTTTCGACCTCGCCGTCGACGATCGGGCGCGGCCCGACCATGCTCATCTCGCCGCGCAGGACGTTGATGAGCTGAGGCAGCTCGTCGAGGCTGGTCTTGCGCAGGAGCTGCCCGAGGGGTGTGATCCGCGGGTCGTTCTGCAGCTTGTGGCTGGTCTCCCATTCCTGCCGGGCATCGGGATTGCGCGCGAGATGCTCACGCAGGCGCGCCTCGGCGTCGACCACCATGGTGCGGAATTTGAGACAGTAAAAAGGGCGTCCGGCGAACCCGATCCTCCGATGCCGGAACATCACCGGCCCGGGCGAGGTCAGGGCGACCACCAGGGCGCAACACAGCATGAGCGGGAAGAGGAGGATCAATCCGCCCAGCGCGACGGTGGCGTCGAGGAGCCGCTTGGGCGCACCGCCCAGGGGGACGGCCCTCGGGGAGAATTTCCCACGCGAGACTCGCGCCGGCGACGAGATGTCCCCGTGATCGAAGAACGGAGCGGCATCGGTCATGTTTCCTGCGTTCCCTTAACATTCCGTCTGGTAAACCATATGTGACGAGCCCGACGGACGCGCCTTTTCTTCTCTCGGTTAACAATGCTGTGATGCACGCGTTATGGCAAGAGATAAATCGCTAACCACGCAGATATGTTATGTTGAATGATATCAAGGGAGGGGGGTTTCCCTGTCAAAATGTCTATTCCGCGTAAACCTTTGGTTAACATATGAGGTTGCCGATTATGTTAGCTGCATTGCAGCATTTAATGCAACCAGGAGAAGAGCCTGGATTGGTGCTGCCGCGGCTTGATATGTCGAGAAGTCGACCGAAATCCGGAGCCGGCGATGGCCGGGCCGTTTTGTCGTGGAGTATCCCGGCACCAATTTGGAGGCAATGTCGGCCACGGATGGACACCGGCGCCACCGTCAGACATCAGGAATAGCAGCCGACAGTCCGGTTCCCGCTGCCGACCGCAGGGGCGGGATGGGGGCAGAAAGGCCGGATGCGCCGGGCCGCCAGGGCATGTATCGTGGCGCGCGCGCCGCATGTTCCTAAGTCTGCGCGCCTGGCGAAGTGGGAATGGAAACGTCCAACGAGATGGCGCCGGGCATTGCGCAGGACCTTCGCATTCGCCCGGACGAAAAACGCGCGTCGCGGCGGGAGGGCGAATCCTCCGCGCCGGCGAGGCTGGCATCGCTCCCGGAATGGGCCTTCTGCGCGACGGCCGTTCTGGCGCCGCTGCCGTTCGGGTCGGCCGAGCCGTTCTGGGCCGGCGTCTGGTGCACGGTCCTGGCGCTGGCGATCGCGGGCTCGGGTGCTCGCCGCATCGAGCGGCCGGTCCGACTCATGATCGCCGCGGTGCTGGGCGTGGTTGCGCTGTGGGTCGTCGTCGTGGTGCTGCAGTACGCCCCGGAGGTGTGGGGCCGCGGAGCGAATCCGGCATGGACGCAGGCAAGTCGCCTGCTGGGCCGGCCGCTGCCGGCGAAGATCGCGGCGGTCGCCGAGCTTCCGGTCGGCGCGGTGGCGGCCCCGCTTTCCCTGGTCCTGGCGCTGCTGGCCGGGCTCCTGTTTGGCGCCGACCGCGCGTGCACCGGGCGCCTCTTTGCCTGGGTCGGCTACGCGGGGCTCGCGTACGCGGGCTACGCGATCGTCACCGAGATCGTCAGCCCGACGACGCTGCTGTGGCACGAGAAGACCGCCTATGTGAACAACCTGACCGGAACGTTCGTCAACAAGAACACCGCGGCGACGTTCTTCGGCTCGATCGCCATCGTCTGGTACGTTCTTACCATTCGGCAGATCCGCCGGGTATTCGACCTGACGCGGCTGCGCAGCACCGCCTACCTGCTGCACAAGCTCAGGACGGTGCGCTACCGGGACATGCGGTACCTCCTGTATTTCATCGTCGTGCTGGGCTGCGTGCTGATGACCAAGTCGCGCGCCGGCGCACTGCTGACGATTGCGTGCCTCGCCCTGATGACGGTGATGTATTTCGCCCGCGAGCTGCGACGGGGCCCGCACGCCGCCCTGGCGGTGGCGGCGATCGCGCTGATCGGCGCGGTGGTGCTGGAGATCATCGGGGGCGGCATCGCGCACCAGGTGGACATCAAGGGGCTGACCGACGGGGCGCGCTTCCAGGTCTATCGATCGGTGCTGGAGATCGTGGCGCAGCATCCGTGGCTCGGCACCGGGTTCGGCACCTTCGAGACGGTCTTTCCGTCGTACCGGACGGCCGCGATCGGGGACTGGGGACTCTGGGATCGGGCGCACAGCACGCCGCTGGAGCTGATGGCGGAGATGGGGCTGCCGTTCAGCGCGGCGATGCTGGCCCTGTGGGGCGGCGTGCTGGGCTTCGCGCTGCTCGCCGCCGTCCGGCGGCGCCGCGACCGGGCCGAGGTGATCGCCGGGGCTGCCGTTGGGCTTTTGGGAACGCTGCACTCGCTCGTCGATTTTTCGCTGCAGATCCCGGGCTACAGCATCGTGTGCTGCGCGCTGCTCGGCAGCGCGATCGCCACCGCGACGGCTTCGGGCAGCGATGGGCGGCGTTCCGGTGAATAGTGTTAATGCCGACGCCGCTGATGCGCCCTTGAGATGCGCCCTGCCGTTATGATAAGCCATCGCACATGTTGCAGCGCACCGGATCGAGCCGGACGATCCACGACGGCGAGGCGTACGAGCAGGGCGGACAGCAGCGCATCGATCTCGTCGAGATCATCGCGTTCCTGAAGTCCAGCCGGCGCGCGATCGGCGGCTGGGCGATCTTCGCGGTGACGCTGGCCCTGGTCTATTCGTTCACGACGGCGCCCGAGTATACGGCGATCGCCAGCCTCATCCTCGACACCCGCAAGATCCAGCTGTTCAAAAGCGACTCCGTCGTCGGCGACAACGCGATGGATGCCGGCCAGGTCGAGAGCCAGGTCGAGGTGCTGCGCTCGGAGAATATCGCGATCGCGGTGATCCGGGACCTGCGGCTCACCCAGGATCCCGAGTTCGTCAACCCGCAGCCGGGCCTGCTGCTGACGGTGATCCGGGCGCTGTTCAGCATCAACGACGACGGCCGGGCGAAGTCGGAGTTCGAGAAGGAACGGTCCGCCGTCAACGTGTTCCGCGGCAACCTCACGGTGCGACGCATCGGGCTGACCTATGTGCTGGAGATTTCGTATCGGTCGCTCGATCCGGAAAAGGCGGCGCGGGTCGCCAACG
>JBEKZK010000693.1:0-3438 GCA_049509935.1 Xanthobacteraceae bacterium
ACGCGGTGACCAGTGCGCGGCGCGAGGCCGCGGCGGCGTTCGGCAACGACGAGGTCTATCTGGAGAAGCTGGTGCGGCGGGCGCGGCACGTCGAGGTGCAGATCCTCGGCGACGCGCACGGCAACCTGGTCCATCTGTTCGAGCGCGATTGCTCGATCCAGCGTCGCCACCAGAAGATCATCGAACGGGCGCCGGCCCCGTATCTCGCGCAAGCGACGCGGCGGACGCTGGTCGAAGCCGCGCTGGCGATCGGGCACGCCGTGCGCTACGTCGGCGCCGGCACCGTCGAGTTCCTGATCGACGCCGATACCGATGCCTTCTACTTCATCGAGGTCAATCCGCGCATTCAGGTCGAGCATACGGTGACCGAGCAGGTCACCGGTCTCGACATCGTCAAGGCGCAGATTCGCATCGTCGAGGGCGGCCGCATCGGCAGGGTCGAGGAGACCGGCATCCCGGCGCAGGACGCGATCCGGCTGAACGGCCACGCCCTGCAGTGCCGGGTCACCACCGAGAACCCGGACAACAGCTTCATTCCGGACTACGGCCGCATCACCGCCTATCGCGGCGCCATGGGTTTTGGCATCCGCGTCGATGGCGGCACCGCCTATTCGGGCGCCGTGGTGACGCGTCACTATGATTCTCTGCTGGAGAAGATCACCGCCTGGGCGCCGACGCCGGAGGAGACGGTCGACCGCATGCTGCGGGCGCTGCGTGAGTATCGCATCCGCGGGGTGGCGACCAACCTCGCCTTCCTGGAGAACATTCTGGCGCACCCGCGGTTCCGCGCCGACGACTATACGACCCGCTTCATCGACGAGACGCCGGAGCTGTTCCAGCTCGGCAGGCGCCGCGACCGCGCCACCAAGCTGCTGACCTGGATCGCCGATGTCACCGTCAACGGCCATCCGGAGGTAAAGAGCCGCGCCCGTCCACCCGCGGATGCCCGGCTTGCGGTGCCCCCGCTGTTCGCCGACGACCCGCCACCCGGCACGCGGCAGCGGCTCGCGGCGCTCGGAGCGCAGGGTTTTGCGCGGTGGATGCGCGGACACGGGCCGGTCCTGGTGACCGACACCACCATGCGCGACGCCCACCAGTCGCTGCTCGCGACCCGGGTGCGGACCCGCGATATCGTCGCGGTGGCGGCGTCCTACGCGCGCGGGCTGCCACGGCTGCTGTCGCTCGAGTGCTGGGGCGGCGCGACCTTCGACGTGGCGATGCGTTTCCTCAACGAGGATCCGTGGGAGCGCCTGGCGCTGGTGCGCGAGGCGGTGCCCAATCTGCTGACACAGATGTTGCTGCGCGGCGCCAATGGCGTCGGCTACACCAACTATCCGGACAACGTCGTACGCTTCTTCGTGCGGCAGGCCGCCCCGGCGGTGGACATCTTCCGCATCTTCGACTGCCTCAACTGGGTCGAGAACATGCGCGTCGCCATCGATGCCGTGGGGAGCGAAGGCAAGCTCGTCGAAGGCGCCATCTGCTACACCGGCGACCTGCTCGATCCGGCGCGCGCCAAGTACGACCTCGACTACTACGTCGCCATGGCGCGCGAGCTCGAGCGTGCCGGCTGCCACATCATCGGGCTGAAGGACATGGCGGGCGTCCTGAAACCCCAATCGGCGCGCGTCCTGATCAAGGCGCTGCGCGAGGAGGTGGGGCTGCCGGTCCATCTGCACACCCACGACACCTCGGGCATCGCCGGTGCCACCGTGCTGGCCGCGGTCGAGGCCGGCGTCGATGCCGTCGATGCGGCGACCGACGCGCTGTCCGGCAACACCTCGCAACCGTGCCTCGGTTCGATCGTCGAGGCGCTGGCGCACACCGGCCGCGATCCCGGCCTCGATCCGGAAGCGATTCGCCGCATCTCGTTCTACTGGGAGGCGGTGCGGCTGCAATATGCGGCGTTCGAGAGCGACCTCAAGGCGCCGGCCTCGGAGGTCTATCTGCACGAGATGCCCGGCGGCCAATTCACCAACCTCAAGGAGCAGGCCCGCGGCCTCGGACTCGATACCCGCTGGCACGAGGTGGCCAAGGCCTACCGCGCCGCCAATGATCTGTTCGGCGACATCATCAAGGTGACTCCGTCCTCGAAGGTGGTGGGCGATCTGGCGCTGATGATGGTGAGCCAGGGCCTCGACGCCGACGCGGTGATCGATCCCGCCCGCGACATTGCGTTTCCGGGCTCGGTGGCGGACATGCTGCGCGGCGAATTGGGACAGCCGCCCGGGGGCTGGCCGCCGGCGATCCTGTCCAAGGTGCTGAAGGGAGCACAGCCGATCGAGGGCCGGCCGGGCGCGCTCCTGCCGGAGACCGATCTCGGCGCCGCGCGGCACGAGGCCGAGTGCGCGATCGGGCGCACCATCTCGGACGCCGAGCTCGCGTCGTTTCTGATGTACCCGAAAGTTTTCACCGACTATGCGCTGACCGAGCTCAAGTACGGGCCGGTCTCGCTCCTGCCGACGCCGGTGTTCTTCTACGGCATGCGGCCCCAGGACGAGGCGGCGATCGAGATCGAGCGCGGCAAGGCGCTGGTCATCCAGCTGCAGGCGGTGAGCGAGGTCGACGAGCACGGCCAGGTCAAGGTGTTCTTCGAGCTCAACGGGCAGCCGCGGATGATCCGCGTGCCCGACCGGGCGGTGGCGCCGAGGGTGGCGCCGCGGCGCCAGGCCGACGCCGGCGATGTCGGTCACGTCGCCGCCCCGATGCCGGGCATCGTGACGTCGGTCCTGATCGCGCCGGGCCAGAGCGTGCACCGGGGCGATGCGCTGGTCGCGATCGAGGCGATGAAGATGGAGACGGTGCTGACCGCGCCCCGCGACGGCGTCATCGACGAGGTATTGGTGCGGCCGCGCGACCAGGTCGACGCCAAGGACCTGATCTTGACTCTGTCGCCGCAACCGGCGTGAGGCCATCCGAGATCGACTTCAGAGCCGCAGATCGCAGCACGGGAACGCCGGATAAGTCCGCGGCGGCGCCCGCGGAACCCAAAACGGCGGACCGTCCTCCCAAGACCGATCGTGCCTCCGGCGCCCGGAACGCGGCGGCGCTCGGCAGGCCGGCATTGCGTCCTCTGATATTTCCTCCAGCCACAACGGCCTCCATCCATATGGACACGTTCCCTGCCGAGCCATTCGCACGCCTCCGCATAGAGCCATGCGGCCCGCGGGAGGTGCCATCGGGGACCACGCAAGCTGCGGCAGGACGCCGTCCTTGCCGACGGCTCCGCCCATCGGCGGTATGACTTCCTCTTTGCCGACGGTCGAGGCGGCCGGCTCCGCGGGCCGCTCCGGTGGCGACACGGCCAGAGGGAACGAGGCCCCCGCAACGACGCCTAATCCCAGCACGACGAGAGCGACGAGGAAGCGGAGCCCGTCACCCGAAATATATGCGCCAACCAACGCGACAGCGCCGGCCAGCGCGATCGTTGTTGCCAAG
>JBEKZK010000694.1:0-3438 GCA_049509935.1 Xanthobacteraceae bacterium
TGCCGTCGCCAGGGCGGCCAGGGCCGGCAACCATCTGCAGCTTCTGTCGACGGTCGCCACCACCTCGATCGAGGATGCGATCGCGGCTCGCGGCGCCCCGATCTGGTTTCAGCTCTACACCACGCAGCATTGGGAGATTGCCGAAGCCCTGGTCAAGCGCGCGGAAGGCGCCGGGGCTGCGGCGATCGTCGTGACCGTCGACCTGAGATCGCCGCCCAAATGGACGACCTTCGTGCGACTGCGGCGCACCGATACGCGGGAATGCGGAAGCTGTCACGGCATCGGCGACTATCTGGCGCGGAAGCCGAATTTTGCCGGCATCGACCTCGGCGGCGTGAGCGGCACGGTCGTCACCAATCTGACCTGGGAGCAGATCAAGCGGCTCCGCGATCTGGTTAAGGTCAAGCTGGTGCTCAAGGGCATTCTCGCCTTCGAGGACGCCAAGCTCGCCGCCGATGCCGGCGTCGACGCGATCATCGTCTCCAACCACGGCGGACGGGTGGAAGATGGTGCAGGCTCGACGATCGAGGTCCTGCCGGAGATCGTCGAGGCGGTCGATGGACGCATGCCGGTGCTGGTCGACAGCGGGTTCCGCCGCGGCACCGACGTCGTCAAGGCGCTGGCGCTCGGCGCGCAGGCCGTGTGCATCGGCCGGCCTTATCTGTGGGGCCTCGGGGCCTTCGGTCAGGCCGGCGTCGAGCGCGTGCTCGACATCCTGCGCGCCGAGACCCGCGTCGCGATGCAGCAGCTCGGCGCGCCGTCACTGAAAGACCTCGTCCCGGCGATGGTGCGGCGGGTTTGATGCAGGGTAGGTCTCAGGTGAGACGCCTTCAATCGCCGTCGGCGTGGCCGGCTCCCTCGGCACCCGCCTGGCGATCCCCAATGTCTGTTCGAGAAAATGTGCGGCGGACAGCAAGTTGAAGTCGCCTTGCGGGCGGCCGACCAGCTGCAGCCCGACCGGCAGGCCCGATCGCGTGAAGCCGCATGGCACCGAGATCGCAGGACATCCGGTCAGCGTGATGACGAAGGTCAGGAACATCCAGTCGATATAGGTGACGAGCGTCTCGCCGCCCATCTCGGTGGGGTAGCGCTGCGCGACCGGAAACGGCGGCACCGCGACCACCGGGCAGGCGAGCACATCGTGCGTGTCGAAGAACGCAACGATGTTGCGGACGATCGCCGCACGCCGGCGCTCGGCCAGCAGGATCTCGGGCGCTCCGAGCGCGAGACCCTTTTCGAGATTCCACACGATCTCCGGGGCGATGCGATCGCGATGCGCGGGGAGAAGCTCCCCGCGGACGGCGGCGAACATCAGGGCGCGCAGCGTCTGGAAGGTGTCGATGCCGTTTGCGAGAACGGAGCAGGCTTCCTCCACGACCGTATTGGCGCCGGCCAGCGCCAGGACTCCGCGGCGGCAGATCTCCGCGACCTCGGCATCGATCCGGCGCAGGCCGAGATCGGCCGAAAAGCCGATGCGTCGCGGTGCGCGCGGCGAAGCAATCGCCGCCACGAAGGGTCTTGTCGGGCGCGGCAATGACAGCGGATCCTCCGGACTTGGCCAGGACTCCGCATCGAGCATGAGCGCCACGTCGGCAACGGTTCGCCCCATCGGGCCTTCGACCCAGAGCGCGTCGAACGGCAGACACGCGGCGGGGCGCGGGACCCGGCCGACGCTCGGGCGCAGGCCGACGATGCTGCAGAAGCTTGCCGGAATGCGCAGGCTGCCGCCGAGGTCGTTGCCGGTGGCGAGCCAGATCTCGCCGGACGCCAGCGCCGCGGCGCTGCCGCCGGACGAGCCGCCGGCCGACATGCGAAGATCCCACGGATTGCGTGTGGCACCGAACACCGTGTTAAAGGTGTTGGCGCCGGCGAATTCCGGAACGTTCGACTTCGCGATCGCGATGGCGCCGCTCGCCTCGAGCGTCCGCACCGTCAGATCCGAGGCGGCGGCCACGTTGTTGGCAAACAGCGGGGAGCCGTAGGTCGTGCGCTGGCCTGCGACGTCGTTATAATCCTTCACGGCGATCGGCAGGCCGGCGAGCCAGCCGGGCCGATCGGCATCCCCGGCGCTTGGGCGGAAGCGATCGGCGGCCTGCCGTGCCTGCTCCAAGAACCGCGTCGGCAGCGCGTTGATCGTGCCGTCGACCGCCTCGATCCGCGCCGCCGCCGCGTCGATGAGCTGGCGCGGCGAAACCGCACGTCGCTTCAACAGCGTGACCGCCTCGGTCGCGGTGAGGCGCGTCAGCTCGTCGGTAGCGGTCATGACGTGGTCCTGGATGCTGTCACCGAGACGCCGGACCCGGTGCCTCGCCATGAGCATGGCAGGCGACCCGGTGACCGTCCAGCCGCACGCCCGCTGTGCCGGCCTTGGCGCCGCGCAGGCAGTCCGCATCGTCGGCCGTGGACTGCGACCGGGCCTACCCAAGGGCTTGCGACAAGGGGTACGATGAGGCGCTCAACGTCCGTGAACGTCGAGGAGCTGCCGTGCCGAAGACCATCGCTATTCTGGGCTCGGCGCTGTTCTTCGTGGTCGCGCCTTGCGTGTTGGCGGGGCTCGTCCCATGGTGGATCACGCGCTGGGAATTCCTGCCGCCGTTGTTCGGCCTGGAGCCGACGCGCGCCATCGGGATCGCGTTGATCATCGTCGGCGTGCCTGGTCTGGTGGATTCGTTTGCGCGCTTTGCCTTGCAGGGGCTGGGCACGCCCGCCCCGATCGCGCCGACCGCGAACCTCGTGATCACGGGTCTCTATCGCTACGTGCGAAATCCGATCTACGTGTCGGTCGTGGCTGTCATTGTGGGCCAGGCGGCGCTGTTCGGCGATTGGCGTCTCGCAGGCTACGGCGCGCTGTTCTGGCTCGCCTGCCACGTGTTCGTCGTGACCTACGAAGAGCCCACACTGGAGCGCACGTTCGGCGCGGAGTACCAGGCCTTTCGAGCAAATGTCCCGCGTTGGATTCCGCGGCTCCGCCCGTGGGAATTTCGGTGACAGTGCACTTAATCATCTTACGCCCGCGAAATGCTGAGGCAGGTCCGTTCGCACGCAGGAGATCTGCCGAGCGATGAGCGATCCGTGGAGCCGGCTCGCATCGGCTGCCGCTGATGAGCCGCCGAGCGTCGGCACCACGCCAGCCCGCTTCAGCGCCCGTCCGAGGTCCAGCGCCGCGTCCACGAGCTCGAAGTGCTGATCGTTGCCGGTCAGTCTTCGTGCCAGTCCTCCGGCCGTAACCAGGTCGCCGCGCTGTGCTGCGCGGACCAGCAACACCGCAAGGCGTTCGTCCTCGTGCCGCCATCAGTTCGGCTTCGATCCACGGCAATCTCCCATCCATCGCCGGGCCGCACTGCCGCGCCATGCCGCAGTACGGATACCCGCTTCGTCGGGCGCCCGCCCTATCAGGAGCGGTGGGGATTGTGTAAATTCATTTTTCTGTGTCGGAGA
>JBEKZK010000695.1:0-3437 GCA_049509935.1 Xanthobacteraceae bacterium
TTGGAGCCGACCACGACGTCGAACCAGTCCGGATGCAGCACGAAGTTCGCCGTCAGGATGTCGATGTGATACTTGTCCCAGCGCACGTCGGGATAGCTCTTCGCCATCGCCTCGACGCGCTCGTCCCAGTACGGCATGGTGATCGAGATGCCGTTCGACTTGGTGGCCGAAGTCAGGTGCTTCTTCGGGCGGCTGCGGGCGAGGTCGAACGCGAAGGCGAGCACGCGATCGACGCCGAGCCGCGTCATCACGGTTTCCTGGACGACGAACTCGCGCTCGGTGTTGGCGAACATGCGGCCGCCGATCGCCGAATACTCGCCCTCGGTGTTCTCCCGCACCACCATGAAGTCGATGTCGCCGGGCTTGCGGTTGGCCAGCGGCGAGGCGACGCCGGGCATCAGCCGCACCGGGCGCAGATTGACGTACTGGTCGAACTCGCGGCGGAACAGCACCAGCGATCCCCACAGCGAGACGTGGTCCGGGACCTTCGCGGGCCAGCCGACGGCGCCGAAATAGATCGCATCGTGGCCCCCGATCCGGCTGTTCCAGTCCTCCGGCATCATGCGTCCGTGCTTCTCGTAGTAGTCGCAGGAGGCGAAGTCGAACCAGTCGGCCTGCAGCTTGAAGCCATGGCGGCTCGCCGCCGCCTCCAGCGCCCGCATGCCCTCCGGCACCACTTCCTTGCCGATCCCGTCGCCCGGAATGACGGCGATTCGATAGGTCTTGGTCATCTGGCCTCCGTGCTGTCCGCTGTCGCGCGCCCCGCCTTCAGCTGTTGGGGCCGCGCTGCATCGAGACCGGCTGCCAGCGCCGCAGCTCGGACCGGGCGAGCACCTCGGGATTGACGCAGCTCATCGGCCACTTGCCGCTGAGCGCCAGCGCCAGCTCCTGGCCCACCCGGCGCTTGCGCGCCGGATCGAAGCGGGCCGAGGCGGACGCCACGTGGGCGCTGAGCGTGACGTTGCTCATCGAGAGCAGCGGATTGTTGTGGCCCGGTGGCTCCTGCTCCAGCACGTCGAGCGCCGCATGGGCGATCCAGCCCTCCTGCAGCGCCTTGATCTAGGCCGCCTCGTCCACGGTCTTGCCGCGCCCCGTATTGATGAAGACCGCCCCGGGCTTCATCTGGCGGAAGTGCTTCTCCTTCAGCATGCCCTGCGCCTCGGGCGTCGCCGGGGCGTGCATCGAGACGAAGTCGGACTGCTGCAGCACCTCCGACAGCGTCGCCGGCAGCACCCCGCGATCGAGCATCACCGACTCCTCGATGTAGGGATCGTACGCCATCAGGCGCAGGCCGAACGGCGCGGCGCGGGCAGCGACCGCGCGCGCCACGTGGCCGAACGCGATGAAGCCGAGGGTCTGTCCCATCATCCGCGGGATCTTCGCCAGCAGCGGGCGCGCCTCGCGCCAGCGTCCGTCGCGCACCATGCGGTCCTGCTCGACCACCCGGCGGAAGCCCGACAGCAGCAGCGCCATGGCGTGATCGGCGACCTCGTCGATGAAGGTGTCCGGGCAGTTGGTCACCGGGATGCCGCGCGCGGTCGCCGCCGCGACATCGACCTGGTCGACGCCGACGGTGCCGAGCGCGATGACCCGGCAGCGGCCGAGCCGGTCGATGATGTTTTTGGTGATCGGCATGCCCTTGGCGTACATCGCGTCGGCGTCGCGGGCGGCCGCGATGAAGCCGTCCTCGTTCGCCGGGCCTTCCACGATCTCGGCGTCGAGCCCTTCGAGCGCCTCCATCTCGTAGTCGTAGCCGCCGCCGTGCGTCGTGAAGCTGGCGCCCGCCGGCGTGATGATCTTGAACTTGGCCACGCTCTTTCTCCTAATTCGCCACGGCGCCGGCTTCCTTGCGGGTGATCGCGAGCTGCTCGCGGGCGGCGCGCGCCATCAGCCCGCTGTCGTTGGCGAGCGTGACGAAGCGGAACCCCATGTGGATCATGCGCGCCGCATAGGCACCGGTCGCGTTGTGCAGGCCGGCGAACTGTCCGCGCGCCGCGGTCGCCTTCAGGAGCTTCTCGTAGATCGCCAGGATTTTCGGCTCCTCGCGATCGAGACTCGGCTTCATGCCCAGCGACAGTCCGAGGTCGCTCGGTCCGATATAGATGCCGCTGATGCCGGGAACATCGAGGATCGCGTCGATGTTGTCGATCGCCTCCTGGGTCTCGATCATCGGGATGATCTGCACCTCGTCGTTGGCGATCGTCTGATAGGTGCTCGCCTCGCCGTACATGGCGGCCCGGATCGGACCGTTGCTGCGCTTGCCGGCAGGCGGATAGAGGCACGCGTTGGCCAGCGCCTTGGACTCGGCCGGCGTGTTGACCATCGGGCAGATGACGCCCCAGGCGCCGCCGTCCAGCACCTTGCCGATGATGCCGGGCTCGTTCCACGGCACCCGCACGAGCGGGGTTATCGGATGGCCGTTCATCGCCTGAAAGCACTGCACCATCGACTGGTAGTCCTGCACCCCGTGCTGCATGTCCACGGTGACGCTGTCGAACCCGCACTGGGCCATCACCTCGGCCGAGAACCCGGACGGGATGGCGAGCCAGGCGTTGACGCAGGCCTTGCCGGATTTGAGCCGGGCCTTGAGCTTGTTCATGGGTCCCTCGTGGGCGCTTGGGTGGGATCGACGATCAGGGACCTCGCGCCGATGCGCCGGGCGAAGCGCCGGCGCGCAAGGGCAGTCCCTGGGTTCTGTCAGCTTCCTCCCGACAGGCCGGTATTCTTATCGGTGCGGCCACCGGCGCGCAATCAGCTACGGCACACGCAGATCAGCTGCCCGGAATCCGGGCAGATGGTCTACTATCGGCGCGGCGACGCCGCGGGAGGCTCTCGGATGATGAGCAGGCAGTTTGCGCTTTTCGACACGGCGATCGGCAAGTGTGCCATCGCGTGGGGCGAGCTCGGCATCGTCGGCGTGCAGCTGCCCGAGGCGCGCGAGGCCGGTACGCGGGCGCGGATGAAGCGCCGCCTCCCAGGTGCGTCCGAAGCCCCGCCGCCGCCCGCCGTCGCGCGCACCGTCGCGGCCATCGTGGCGCTGCTGAGCGGCGAGGCGAGCGATCTGTCGACCGTCGCGCTCGACATGGACGGCGTGCCGGAATTCAATCGCCGCGTCTATGCGATCGCGCGGCAGATTCCGCCCGGCGCGACCCTGACCTACGGCGAGGTCGCCCGCCGGCTGGGCGACCCCGGGCTGGCGCGCGCCGTCGGCCAGGCACTCGGCCGCAACCCGTTTGCGATCATCGTGCCGTGCCACCGCGTGCTCGCGGCGGGCGGCAAGCTCGGGGGCTTCTCGGCGAACGGCGGCGCCGAAACCAAGCGCCGCATGCTGGCGATTGAAGGCGCGCCGGCGGCCGGCGAGCCGAGGCTGTTCGATGCGCTCGACTCCGCGCCATGAGCCGCTCCAGCGCTGAACCACTTGTTGCGGCGCCTCGACC
>JBEKZK010000696.1:0-3430 GCA_049509935.1 Xanthobacteraceae bacterium
CCCTCGGGGAGATGAAGATGGTGTGGTCAATGCCCGTCACGTCCCCGCGGTATGACAGCATCTCCTCGAGCTGCTCTCTTTCAGCCAGTTCATCCGCGTAATCCGGATCGATGATGACGCTGCTGCTACGCACGAAGGAGACGGCATCGCTGATGGCGGGGATGATGGGGCCGGAGGCAGACCCGAGCCTGAGCGAGAGGCCAGCGGCGCGCATGGTCTCAACGAGCGTCGGCGGCAGAGACTGCTCGACTTGAAGCCTGATACCTTCGACGGTTTGCAGGTCCGCATCGCTCATGGGGGCATGGATACCGCGCCGAGGTACCCTGTCAAGCCGGGGTTCCCGCCGGCCAGCGTCGGTGGCCATGCCCCTCGACGATGCCGTGCGTAGCCACGGGCTGGCTGGTCGGAGTCCCGGGCCATCCCGGCTATCCCGCGGGCGAGCTTGACCCGGCGAACCGGCCAGGGGACCATCCGGCAATGGAGGGCCGGGAATTAGTTCCGGATCGCAGGGTGCCATGAAGATTGAATCCATTTCGACCACACTTATCGAGATCCCCTACCAGGCGGGCGCGCCGACCCAGCCGCTCGGCGGGCAGACCTGGAGCGGCATGGCGATCCTGCTGGTCCGCGTCGATACCGACGAGGGGGTCACCGGCTGGGGCGAGGGGTTCGGCCACGCGGTCGCCCCCGCCACCAAGGCGACGCTCGACACCATGGTGGCGCGGCATTTCATCGGGCGCGATCCGGCAGACATCGGCGGCCTGACCGCCGAGATGCTGCAGAAGCTGCACATCTTCGGGCGCAACGGCTCGGTGCTCTACGCAATCTCGGCGATCGACATCGCGCTGTGGGACATCGCCGGAAAGCGTGCCGGCAAGCCGATCCACCAGCTGCTCGGTGGCGCGCTGCGGCAGGAGATGCCGGCCTATGCCAGCCTGTTGCGCTACGGCGATCCGGCGCTGGTCGGCAAAATCGCGGCGCGGGCGGCCGGCGAGGGCTACGGCTTCATCAAGCTGCACGAGATCGACACGCCGCAGGTCGCGGCGGCGCGCGAAGCGGTCGGCGCCAACGTCGAGATCATGTGCGACACCAACTGTCCGTGGACGGTCGCGCAGGCGATCGAGATGGCGAAGGCGTTTCAACCCTACCGGCTGCACTGGCTGGAGGAGCCGGTGTGGCCACCGGAGGACCACGCCGGGCTCGCCGCCGTGCGCCGGATCGGGGTCGCGATCGCGGCCGGCGAGAACGCTGCCGGGCCGCTCGACTTCAAACACATGCTCGCGGCGGGCGCGATCGACGTCGCCCAGCCGAGCGTCACCAAGATCGGCGGCATCTCGGAGATGCGCAAGGTGATCGCCCTGGCGGAGGCGGCGGGCGCACGCCTGGTGCCGCATTGCGCCTACTTCGGTCCGGGCTATCTGGCCTCGCTGCATGTCGCCGCGACGCTTGCCCGCGAGGAGCCGCTCGAGCGGCTCTATGTGGCGCTCGAGGCGAGCCCGTTCGGCCCGTGGCTCGAGGCCACCGGCGGCAAGGTGCGGGTTCCCTCCGGCACCGGGCTCGGCTGCGATCCCGATCCGGCGGTCGTGGAGCGCTACCGCCTCGGGCCCGACGGGGTGACCAGATAACGCACGCGCCGCTCACCCGGCAGCGGCGAAGCGCGGCGTCCGCTGCTCGAGATTGGCACGCACCGCCTCGATCTGGTTGACGCTGCCGAGCAGCTTCTGCTGCTCGACCGCCTCGGCGATCAGGCCGGTCCGCGGGTCGCTGACCGGCGCGACGTTGAGCAGCCGCTTGGCGGCGCGGATGGCGTCGGGGCTCTTCTGCGCAATCTCGCGGGCGGTCGCCAGCGCGGCGGCATGCGGGTCGTCGACGAGGCGGGTGGCGAACCCGTAGCTCAGCGCCTCCTCGGCGGAGAAGACGCGGGCCGTGTAGGTGAGCTCGCGCACGATGTCCTCGCGGGCGAGGTGGCGCATCAGCTGGGTGCCCGCCATGTCGGGGACGAGGCCCCACTTCGCCTCCATGACGGACAGCCGGGTGCCGGGCGCCAGATAGCGCATGTCGGCGCCGAGCATGAGCTGAAAGCCGCCGCCGAACGCGACTCCGTGCACGGCGGCGATCACCGGAACCGGCAGCTCGCGCCATAGCCACACCACGTGCTGCGCCCAGTTGGCGACGCCATGCGTCCGTTCGGCCAGATCCTTGAACTTGCTCCCGCCCGAGCCGACCATGCGGGCGAAGCTCTCCATGTCGAGCCCGGCGCAGAAGCCGCGGCCCTCGCCCGAGAGCACGACGGCCCGCAGCGTCGCGTCGTCGGTCAGCTGGGCGCCCGCTGCCGCCAGCGCCTCGAACATCGCCGGATCGAGCGCGTTCATCTTGGCGGCACGGATCAGTCGCACATCCGCGACGCCGTCCTGTGTACTGATGCGGATCCGGTCGTCCATCGGCTCGCTCCTCATCCCACCATGCGCTTCTGGCCGGCCCAGAATTGGGCCCGCAGCGCCTTCTTGTCGACCTTGCCGACGGCGGTGGTCGGCAGGCTGTCGACGACCTCGATGTGCTTGGGCGCATGCGCCGACCCCTTGCGGGCCTTGACCAGGGCGATCAGCTCTTCCGGATCGGGACGAGCGCCGGCGCGCGCCACCACCATGGCGGTGACCGCCTCGCCCCACTTGGCGTCCGGCACGCCGATCACCGCCACCATGGCGACGTCGACGTGGGCCGACAGCACGTCCTCGACCTCGCGCGGATAGATGTTGAAGCCGCCGCTGACGATCATGTCCTTCTTGCGATCGAGGATGAACAGATAGCCGCGCTCGTCGGTGCGCGCGATGTCGCCGGTATGCAGCCATCCGTTCCGCAAGGTCGCGGCGGTCTCCTCCGGACGCTTCCAGTACTCCGCCATCACGTGCGGCGCGCGCACGCAGATCTCGCCGGACTGGCCGGTGGCGACCTCGCGGTCGTCATCGTCGAGGATGCGCACGTCGCAGCCCGCGATGGGAAACCCGCAGGATTCGAACAGCTCGGGCCGCTTCGCGTCGTGGTCGGACTTGCGCAGCACCGACACCGGATAGCATTCGGTCTGGCCGTAGAGCTGGGAAAACACCGGCCCGATGCGCTCGAGCCCCTCGACCAGCCGCGATGGCGACATCGGCGAAGCGCCGTAGAGCAGCAGCTCGAGCGAGGACAGGTCCACGGCGTCGAGCCGCGGATGATCGAGCAGCACATAGATCATGGTCGGCACCAGCAGGGCGAAATTGATCCGCTCGCGGGCGATCGTCGCCAGCATGGCGTCGGGATCGAAACCTCTGAGCAGATGCACGCTGCCGCCGCGCATCAGAACGGGGAGCACCTTGGCGCCCGCCACATGGCTGATCGGCGCGACCGCCAGAAAGCGCGGGTCGGCCGGGATCTCGAAATCGGCCAGGATCGC